>NZ_CAXIBN010000084.1:0-13941 GCF_964021735.1 uncultured Wocania sp.
GTCATTGTGAGGAGGCACGACGTAACAATCTTTTCAATTAAAAATCAAAATACTTAAAAAAAGATTCTCACGCTTCGATTAGAATGGTAGTTCAATTTATATCAGTTCAACTTAAACCTAACATCCTGTGCTTCCAATTCACTTAAAAGCTCTTGACAAACTTTAACTTTTTGCTTTCTGCTTGGCATTGTTAATTTAATTTTTTCTTTAGTATCGTACACCAAAAAGTTAAGGGCTTGATTCCCTGGATGCATATTTAATAATTCTTTTAATGCTATTATTTTCTGCTCGTTTAAATCTTTTATATCAACTTGTATCGATAGTTTTTTTGTATAATTTTCCATCACATCGTGTAATAACTGAAAACTATTAAACTGTAACCGTGGGTCGCTTTTTTTGCCTGTATCTTTATTTACCCAACCTTCGCGGACAAAGGTTTTAACAAATACAAAATTGTTCTTCATTAAAAAATGGCGAAACTTTAAATACTCTTCACCAAAAATCCTAAACTCAAAACTATCGGTATAATCTTCAACGGTAAATAACGCCCAACCTTTGCCTTGTTTACTTACGCGGTGTTGTACATCGGTAACTACACCTCCAAAAACAATTTCTCTGTTAACATAAGGTTCTAAATTATTAAACATGGCAACAGTACCGTTACAAAACGTTTTCATTTCGGTTTTAAAATCATCCAACGGATGTCCAGAAATATAAATCCCAACAACTTCGCGTTCTTTACTCAATTTTTCCATGGTTCCCCATTCTTCGCATGGCGGTACTTCGGGTTCTGCAATTTGTACATCGCTAGACTCACCAAATAAGCTTACTTGTGCAGAGTTTTCGTTTTCTTGGTGTTTATGTGCATACTTAATGGCTTTCTCTAAAAAAGTAATACCATCACCATCATCATGAAAATACTGTGCTCTATGTGTGTCGGACAAACCATCAAAACCACCTGCTAAGGCTAAGTTTTCAAATGCTTTTTTATTAGCGGCTCGTAAATCGATACGTTTTGCAAAATCGAAAATTGATTTATAATGCCCGTCTTCTTTTCTGTTATTAACAATTGTCATTACCGCTCCATGACCGACACCTTTAATGGCTCCCATACCAAAACGTATTGCATTATCTTTGTTAACTGAAAACTTGTAAAATGACTCATTTACATCAGGACCAAGAACGGGCAATTTCATGCGTTTACATTCCTCCATAAAAAAGGTAACCTGCTTAATATCGTTCATGTTATTCGATAAAACTGCCGCCATATATTCTGCTGGATAATGCGCTTTTAAATAAGCTGTTTGATAAGCAATCCACGCATAACATGTAGAGTGCGATTTGTTAAAAGCATAACTTGCAAAAGCTTCCCAATCTTTCCAAACTTTCTCTAAAATTTTAGCATCATGCCCGTTTGCGCTGGCTTGCTCAATAAACTTCGGTTTCATTTTATCAAGAACCGCAATTTGTTTTTTACCCATAGCCTTACGCAAAACATCTGCTTCACCTTTTGTAAAACCTGCCAAACTTTGAGACAATAACATCACTTGCTCTTGATAAACCGTAATACCGTATGTTTCTTTTAAGTACTCTTCCATGGCTGGTAAATCGTACTCAATATCTTCATCGCCATGTTTTCTACGAACAAAACTTGGGATATATTCCATCGGTCCTGGTCGATACAAAGCGTTCATTGCAATTAAATCTTCAAAAACCGTAGGTTTTAAATCACGAAGATGTTTTTGCATTCCGGGAGATTCATATTGAAAAACCCCAACAGTTTCTCCGCGTTGAAAGAGTGCGTAGGTTTCTTCGTCATCTAATGGAAAATTATCTGGGTCAAGTACAATATTGTGCTTTGCTTTAACAATTTTAACGGTATCTTTAATTAAAGTCAAGGTTTTTAATCCTAAGAAATCCATTTTTAATAAACCAGCAGATTCTACTACCGAGTTATCAAATTGTGTGACATATAAATCGGAATCTTTAGCAGTTGCGACAGGCACAAACTTGGTGATATCATCTGGAGTGATAATTACTCCGCAGGCATGAATTCCTGTATTACGCACCGAACCTTCAAGCGTTCTTGCGAGATTTACGGTTTCTGCCTCTAAATCGTCCCCCTCAGAAATATTTAAAAGTTCATTGACTTTTTCTAAATCTTCTGCCCTAAACTTTTTAGCTAATTCTTTTTCATCTAACCCAAAAATCTTTCCGAGTTTAGACATGGTTGGAATCAATTTCGCAATTCTATCGGCATCAAATAATGGCAAATCGAGTACACGAGCGGTATCTCGAATGGAAGATTTTGCAGCCATTGTACCATAAGTAATAATCTGTGCTACTTGATTGCTACCGTACTTTTCAATAACGTAATCCATAACTCGACTTCTTCCTTCATCATCAAAATCGATATCGATATCGGGCATGCTAATACGGTCTGGATTCAAGAAACGCTCAAAAAGCAAATCGTATTTAAGCGGGTCTATATTGGTAATCCACAAGCAATAGGCTACAACAGAACCTGCTGCCGAACCACGGCCTGGACCAACCGATACATCCATATTCCGAGCTTCGCGAATAAAATCTTCAACAATTAAAAAATATCCTGGGTATCCTGTGTTTTCAATAACGCTTAACTCAAAATCGAGTCTTTCTTGAATATCTTCAGAGAAATTTTCGCCATAGCGCTTTTTTGCACCCTCGTAAGTAAGGTGTTTTAAATATGCGTTTTCACCTCGCTTACCGCCATCGGTTAAATCATCTTCATGTTTAAATTTTTCTGGAATATCAAAAGCAGGTAATAAAACATCACGTGCTAATTGATACCCTTCTACCTTATCTACTACTTCTTGAATATTCAAAATGGCTTCTGGAATATCATGAAACAATTGTTTCATCTCCTCGGAAGACTTAAAATAATAGTTTTGGTTTGGTAAACCATATCTATATCCTCGACCACGCCCTATGGGTGTTGCTTGTTTTTCACCATCTTTTACACAGAGTAAAATATCGTGTGCATTGGCATCTTCTTGTTTTCTATAATAAGTATTATTTGATGCAATTAATTTAACATTGTGTTTCTTCGCTAGATTTATTAAAGTAGGATTAACTCGGTTTTCGTCTTCCTGATTGTGTCGCATCAATTCGACATACAAATCATCTCTAAACTCATTTTTCCACCAAATCAAAGCTTCTTCAGCTTGATTTTCACCAATATTTAAAATCTTACTTGGCACTTCGCCATATAAGTTTCCTGTTAAGCAAATCAAATCTTCTTTATATTCCTGAATGAGTTTTTTATCAATTCGCGGTAAATAATAAAAGCCATTAACAAAGGCATGCGACGATAATTTAGCCAAATTATGATAACCGTTTTTGTTTTTAGCTAACAGTACAATTTGATAACCATTATCTTTTCTAGTTTTATCTTGATGATTTTCGCAAACAAAAAACTCGCAACCAATAATGGGTTTTATTTCTTTTGCAGTAGTTGTTTCTCCCTTTTCATCAGCCTCTGCTATTTTAACTTTTACGCCACTGTTGTGCCTATTTACGGCATTTACAAAATGAAATGCCCCCATCATATTCGCATGGTCTGTTAAGGCAACCGCGGGCATATCAAATTCGGCTGCAGCCGAAACAATATCAGACACACTCATAGTAGATTGCAAAACTGAAAACTGCGAATGGTTATGTAAATGCACAAAATCAACATCTTCTAAGCTAGAAACATTTTGTTTTATTTCTGATGATGAAAGGTCACTAGTTTGAGCCTGCTGTAAGCGCTCATTAATCTTAGCACTTTCTTTTTTAAGATTAATGTGCTTTAACCCTATAAGCTGAATAGGATCGGGATTAACTTCCCTAAACTTTTGAAAATAATCAGGTTCAACATCAAGCTGTTCTTTGGTATATTCTCCCAATCGAATCAATTCGAAAAAACAACGTGTAGTTGCTTCAACATCGGCTGTGGCATTATGTGCTTCAGCAAAAGGAGTATCAAATAAAAACTCATGAAGCTCAGTTAATGTTGGTAACTTAAACTTACCATAACGCCCACCAGGAATTTGACATAAACTCGCAGTATGTTCCGTACAAGTATCTAAAACGGGTAATTCTTGTAGTGGGTTTGCAACATCGCCACGTACAAATTCGGCACCCATAATATTTAAATCGAACTTGACGTTTTGCCCAACTACAAATTTGGTTTTGCTTAATGCCTCATTAAATTTTTCTAAAACCTCAATTAATGGAACACCTTGCTCTTGTGCTAATTCGGTTGAAATACCGTGAATCTTTTCAGCATCATAAGGAATATTAAAGCCGTCTGGTTGCACCAAATAATCTTGACTTTCAATACAATTACCCATAGCATCGTGTAATTGCCATGCAATTTGTATACACCTTGGCCAATTATCGGTATCGGTAATGGGTGCATCCCAGCGCTTTGGTAATCCAGTAGTTTCAGTATCGAAAATTAAGTACATGCTTAGTGTTTATTTATTGTTGCGTTTATTTGTTGAGTCGCAAATAACGAGCTTATAAAAATACATAGAATTTATACTTTTTTAAAGTGAAGTTATAAACACTTGTAAACAAAAATGCAGCCCAATGGGCTGCACTTCTCTTAACCAAAACTAACTAACTTTTATGAAACTAACTCTTCATGCACTTTTTCAGTATTAATTGACGCTTGAATAGCGTTTTTTTGCTTTATCAGTAACGAATCAATACTTGGTGGTAAAGTTTTATCTTTTAGAATTTCATTGTACTCTTCAAGACTTGCTTCTTCACCTCTAATAACTTCTTCTAAAATAGCTTCTTCATCGTTTGATGTGAATAGCGATTTTAAACTCATCCAATTTCTGTGTATTGTACCTTTAAAACTCCCAGAGTTTTCGGGTACTTCGCCATAACGCAAAATTTCTGTTCTTAAGTCTTTAGCAAATTCGCTTCGTTCTGAAGCTCTTCGTTTAAAAAAAATTTTTAACGTTGGGCTGTCTACATTTTCAGCAGCATTAAGATATCCTTTTTCGGCATCATAATTCTTGATTAATAATTCATTTAATTTGTTTGAAATTTCTTCTGTGTACTTCATATTATCATTTTCATTTTTAAATTTCATGTGTTTTTTTAATTGCTTCTCAAAAGTCACATGTGACCTTTGATGATTATACTAATTATTAAACACATTCAAATAATTATTATAATCATGTCGGTTCCAATAAATTCTTTAAAGATGTGTATTGTTTCACATTATTTACCTTAATATACTACAGAACACCTCTTTTGTCAAGCGATTTAACAGGGTTTGTGAAAAATTTAAGAAACGTTAACAAATTCAACCTATTTATTATAATTTAGAGGCTTATTTTTATATAAAATTTATGAGACTTTTTTTTAGCATTTTTTTAACTGTATTAACACTGTTTAATTGTAAATCGGAAAGCAATCCATTAAGCACACTTTATATTGGCACTTATACTGATGGCGATAGCGAAGGTATTTATCAATATCAATTTAACACTGAAACTGGTGAGTTAACCAACAAGCAATTGGCCGCAACTTCTGAAAATCCGTCATTTATAACCTATTCGGTAGATAAAAACTATGTGTATGCTGTTAATGAAACTGAAAACGGTACTGTTTCTGCTTTTAAAGTTGAAGCAGACAAAACTCTAACATTTATAGACAAAACTAGCACCCATGGCGCGCACCCTTGCCATGTTGTGATTAACAAACAAGGAGACAAAGCTGTTGTTTCAAATTATACAGGAGGAAATTTCTCCTTACACACTATTAAGGATGATGGTGCATTAAATGAAGCTTTTCAAGTTTTAGAGCATAAAACCGACAGTATTGTTTCGCATGCACATTCTGCTCAGTTTTTTAAAGATGATTTATATGCCGCAGATTTAGGCTTGAATGCCGTTTTTAATTATAGATTATCAAACCAAACATATGAATTGATTTCTCCTTCAATTGTTGATTTAGAAAACAAATCTGGCCCAAGACATTTTTCGTTAACAAACGATGGCAAATATATTTACATTATAAATGAGCTTTCTAGCACAATTACTTCTGCAAAAAAAACAGAAAACGGATTTGAATTTATTGAAACAATTTCAACTTTAGCTGATGATTTTAAAGAGAAAAGTTATTGTGCAGATATTCATTTATCTGAAGACGAGCGTTTTTTATATGGGTCTAATCGTGGCGAAAATTCCATTGTTATTTTTAAACGAGACACTAATTCTGGTAAACTTAAAAAGATTCAAAATATAAGTGTTCATGGTGATTGGCCACGAAACTTTACCATAGATCCAACTGGTAAATTTGTATTAGTAGCCAATCAAAAAAGTCATAATATTTCTATTTTTAAGATTGATAAAACTAGCGGAAAACTTGCCTTTTTACATGCCGTAGAACTCCCTTCTCCAGTATGCTTATTATTCTAAATAAAATACTGATAAATAAAAAAATATAGTATCTTTGCGCCCTCATTAATAACCGAGGTCGAGAACCTCAAATAATTAATTATTATGCCAGTAAAAATTAGATTACAAAGACACGGTAAAAAAGGAAAACCTTATTACTGGATCGTAGCAGCAGATGCGCGTTCAAAAAGAGATGGTAAATACCTAGAAAAATTAGGTGCTTACAATCCAAACACAAACCCAGCAACTGTTGAATTAGACGTTGATGGCGCTGTGAAATGGCTACAGAATGGTGCACAACCAACTGACACAGCTAAAAACTTATTATCTTACAAAGGCGCTTTACTAAAAAACCATCTTGTAGGTGGTGTTAGAAAAGGGGCTTTAACTGAAGAACAAGCAGAAGCAAAATTCACGGCTTGGTTAGAAGAAAAAGCAGGTAAAGTTCAAGCTAAAACTGATGGTTTGTCTGAAGCAGAAGCTAAAACAAAAGCAGATGCCTTAGCTGCTGAAAAAGCTGTTAACGAAGCAAGAATAGCTGCGGCTGCTCCTGTTGTTGAGGAAGAGGTAGCTGAAGAAGCTGCTCCTGTTGTTGAGGCGGAAGCTTCAAACGAAGAAGAATAAAAACATTTATTTTTATACTTTTAAACTCCGATAGAAATATCGGAGTTTTTTATGCAAAAGACATTTTGCATCATGCTGAACTCGTTTCAGTATCCCATAAATAATTATAAATGTAATGAGATCCTGAAACAAGTTCAGGATGACAAACAAATATATTTGTCATGAAAAAAGAAGACTGTTTTTATTTAGGTAAAATTGTAAAAAAGTACAGTTTTAAAGGCGAAGTTTTAGCAAAATTAGATACCGATCAGCCAGAAATCTACGAGCATTTAGATGCTATTTTTTTAGAATTGAGAAACAATCTTGTACCTTTTTTTGTTGAAAGTTCTCAACTTCATAAATCTGAATTATTACGTATTAAATTTGAAGATGTAGATACTGAAGCGGATGCGGATGCGATTATGAAAAGTCATTTGTATTTACCGCTTGACTTACTTCCAAAACTTGAAGGCAATAAGTTTTATTTTCATGAAGTTATTGGGTTTATCATTGAAGATTTAAACTTCGGAAAAGTAGGTGTCCTTAAATCTATAAATGATTCAACGGCACAATCCCTTTTTGAAATAGACAGAGATGGTATTGAAATTTTGATACCAATGAATGATGAGTTTATTTTAAAAGTAGACCGAGAGAATAAAACTATTTTGGTTGAAACACCTGAAGGTTTGATTGATTTATATTTATAATAAACATAACGTCATGCTGAATTTATTTCAGCATCACATCTTATAATTATGAGATACTGAAACAAGTTCAGGATGACAGACATGAGAAAACCTTTTAAATTCAAACAATTCGTAATTAATCAAGACCAATGCGCTATGAAGATTGGCACCGACAGTGTGTTATTAGGCGCATGGACTTCTATTGACAAAAATCCATTTTCAATTTTAGATATTGGCGCAGGGACTGGCGTTATTGCACTTATGCTTGCACAACGCAGTAATGCCGAACTAATTGATGCTGTAGAAGTTGATGATAATACATACGAACAATGTGTTAATAATTTTGAACAATCACATTGGGGAGACCGCTTATTTTGCTACCATACTTCACTTGAAGCATTTACAGAAGAAATTGAAGATAAATACGACTTGATTGTATCCAACCCTCCGTTTTATTCTGAAGATTATAAAACAGAAAACAAGCAACGTGATTTAGCTCGATTTACCGATGCTATGCCTTTTGGGCATCTTGTTGATAATGCTTCAAAATTACTCTCAGACAATGGTACTTTCTCAGTAATTATTCCTTTTAAAGAAGAAGTTAAATTTATTGATTTAGCTTCAAAAGCAAATCTCTTTCCAAATAATATCTTACATGTAAAAGGAAATCCAGCTTCAGAAATCAAGCGCAGTTTAATAGCATTTTCTTTCCGCGAAAGCGATATAAAAATAGAAGAGTTAATTATTGAAACCGAAAGACATCAATACACCGAAGAATACATCAATCTTACTAAAGATTTCTACTTAAAAATGTAATCCATTAAATATAGATTAGTTAAATTTGAGTGCTTAATATTTCAAATATCTAAATAAAATAAAACATTAATTACAATTATGATAATTATATGTTTTAAACATAAAACTAATCTTAAATGAAGCCAGATTTATTTGAAGCTCCAGATTATTACAATTTAGACGAGCTTTTAACTGAAGAACACAAATTAGTACGCGATGCTGCTAGAGAATGGGTAAAACGCGATGTGTCTCCTATAATTGAAGAATACGCTCAAAAAGCAGAATTCCCAACACAAATAGTAAACGGGTTAGCAGAAATTGGTGCTTTCGGCCCTTATATTCCAGAAGAATATGGAGGTGCAGGATTAGACCAAATTTCTTATGGTTTGATTATGCAAGAAATAGAACGTGGCGATTCTGGAGTTCGTAGTACGGCTTCGGTACAATCGTCATTAGTAATGTACCCTATTTGGAAATATGGTAACGAAGCACAACGTCAAAAATACTTACCAAAACTAGCAAGTGGCGAATGGATTGGATGTTTTGGATTAACCGAACCGGATCACGGCAGTAACCCTAGCGGTATGGTTACCAATTTTAAAGATATGGGCGACCATTATCTTTTAAACGGTGCTAAAATGTGGATTAGTAATGCACCGTTTGCTCAAATTGCTGTAGTGTGGGCAAAAAATGAAGAAGGCCGTATTCACGGACTTATTGTTGAGCGTGGTATGGAAGGTTTTTCTACACCAGAAACCCATAATAAATGGTCACTTCGTGCGAGTGCAACTGGCGAGTTAATTTTCGACAATGTTAAAGTACCAAAAGAAAATTTATTACCCAACAAATCTGGTTTAGGCGCACCACTAGGCTGTTTGGATTCTGCGCGTTACGGTATTGCTTGGGGCGCTATTGGAGCAGCGATGGATTGCTACGACACAGCTTTAAGATATAGTAAAGAACGCATGCAATTTGGGAAACCAATTGGTCAGTTTCAATTACAACAAAAAAAACTAGCAGAAATGATTACCGAAATCACGAAAGCTCAACTTTTAACGTGGAGACTTGGAGTTTTACGTAACGATGGCAAGGCAACATCGGCACAAATATCGATGGCAAAGCGTAACAATGTAGATATGGCAATAACTATTGCCCGTGAGGCTAGACAAATGTTAGGTGGCATGGGCATTACAGGCGAGTATTCTATTATGCGTCATTCTATGAATTTAGAAAGCGTAATTACTTACGAAGGCACTCACGATATTCATTTATTAATAACTGGTTTAGATATTACAGGTCTTAACGCCTTTAAATAGTGACTAAGCCACATTTGGCAGTTTACTCTTACTGATAAGTCTGTTTATTTAAATACTACAAATGCTTCTTTTATTAGGAAGCATTTTCTATTGAAATTTGCTTACATTTACTTCTATGTTTTCAGCTAAAAAAAGATTAGACAACGCTTATGCAACTGCTAAAATCATTGATTTTGATGATGATAGCAAGTTTATCTTATTTAGTGATTGTCACCGTGGCGACAATAGCTTTGCCGACGATTTTGCTAATAATAGAAATATCTATTTTCATGCATTAAAACATTATTATGCTGAAGGTTTTCAGTATTGCGAAATTGGTGATGGCGATGAACTTTGGGAAAACATATCGTTTGATTCTATATTAAATGCACACAAAAATGTGTATATGCTTATGAAATTATTTCATAAAGCAAATCGGTTACACATGATTTGGGGAAACCACGATATGGTTTACAGAAATCCTGAGTATGTAAAAAAACATTTATCTACTTATTTTGATCCTAAAACAGGGGAAGATGTTGAACTTTTTAAAGATATAGAATACCACGAAGGGATTATTTTAAAACACTGTTTAACAGAACAAGAGCTGTTTTTAACCCATGGACATCAAGCCGATTGGTGGAATTACTTATTCTGGAAATGGAGCAGATTTATGGTTCGCATACTATGGAAACCATTAAATGTAATGGGGATTGCAGACCCTACAAGCCCTGCAAAAAACTACAAAGAACTTATAAAAGTAGAACGTCGTACCAAAAAATGGATAGCCGAAAACAACAATTTAGTCACCATTGTTGGGCATACACACAGACCGCGCTTTCCTGAACCTGGAGACATTGCTTTTTTTAACGATGGTAGCTGTGTACACCCAAGAAGTATTACTGGTATTGAGATTGAAAATGGTAAAATATCATTAATTAAATGGCAAATTGCTACTAAAGAAGACGGCACCCTTCAAATAGTAAAAGCACTACTTGAAGGCCCTAAAAAATTAATAGATTACAAAACGGCATAATCAACTAATAAAATTTAGAAAAGTGAAGTATTTAAAAAATAATTTTTTATTAATTACCATTTTAGCATTTACCTTAAATAGTTTTAGCTGTCAACCCACTGATGAAAAAGAAAACACTATTGCAGTTATGGCTTATTATGTCCCCGAAAAAGATTACAAACCAGAAACACTTCCTTTAAATCAACTCACACATATTATATTTTCTTTCACTAAAGTTATTGATAATGAAATGAAATTTAATAATGTAGAATATGGTAATAAACTAAAACAATTGGTAAAACATAGAAATAACTATCCAAATCTTAAATTTATGATTGCTTGTGGAGGCTGGGGTTCTAAAGGATTTTCGGATATGTCTTATTCGCCTGAAAGCAGAAAGAGGTTTGTTGAAAGTGTAGTTAAATTTATTAAAGAATACGATTTAGATGGGTTAGATATAGATTGGGAATACCCTTGTATTCCAGCAGCTAACACTAAAGCTCGACCAGAAGACAAGCAAAATTTCACCTTTTTAATGAAAGAACTTCGAGAAGCTTTAAACACTTTAGAAAGAAACCAAACACTAACCTTTGCCTCTGCTGGTTGGAAACCTTATTATAACAATATAGAACTTGATAAAGTTATGAAACATGTGGATTACATGAATATTATGACTTATGATCAGGTAAGTGGAAACGCACCATTCACAGGCCACCATACACCATTAGGCTGGATTAAAAGCGAGCATTTAAAAGATTCACTGGTTTCCGATTTTTACGAAGAAATGAAAAAAAGGAGTAACAATCAAGGTGCTGAATATGCACCAGGTTCAACTGAAATGATTGTTGATTATTGCTTTTCTCAAGGTGTAAACCCTAAGCAAATTGTAATTGGAGCAGCTTTTTATGGAAAAGGCTGGAAAGGAGTGTCTTCAATTAATAATGGACTGTATCAAGCTAATAAAGGAGCGTTTACTACCAGTGCTTACAGAGACATTAGAGAAAAATACGAAAGCGATAAAAATTACAAGAGGCATTGGGATTCTATAGCAAAAGCGCCATATTTATTTAATGAAAGGGATAGTATTTTCATTACTTATGATGATACCATTTCAGTAAAACTTAAAACTGAATATGCTTTAAAAAATAAATTAGGAGGCATCATGTTTTGGCAACTTGGGCAAGATGTCAAGGAGAAAAACAGTCTCTTAAATGCTATTTATAAAGCAAGTAAAAATTAACTTTCAGGAGCTAATTCAACTTCTAAACCTTCCATGTCTGGTGTCATTTGTATTTGGCATCCCAAACGGCTATTCTTTTTAACATCAAAAGCTTCAGATAACATAGCCTCTTCATCATCACTCATTTCTGGCAATTTAGTGTCGCTTAACACATAACATTGGCATGAAGCACACATAGCCATTCCTCCGCAAACACCAATGGTTCCTTCTGGTGCAATTTCATAAGATCTAACTACCTCCATTAGATTCATAGCCATATCCGTTGGTGCAACAATCTCGTGTATAACACCATCTCTGTCTGTTATTTTTATATTAATATCTTCCATTATTCAATTTTGTGCTTATGCTAAAAAATGCATACTATAATTTTGCATCAAAAATAAGCTTTCTGAATTATTTAGAAATAAGTTTCTCTATTATTTTAGTAGGAATTAAAAAGAAAGATTATGCTTCAATATTAATAACTTGCTCAATTTGAGGCGCATATTTTTTTATAGTCATTTCTACACCAGATCTTAGTGTCATTTGATTAACACTACACCCTACGCAAGCACCTTGTAACTGAACTTTTACCAAGGTATCACCCTCTTCTATAGATAACAATGAAATATCACCACCATCACTTTGCAAAAACGGACGAATTTCATCCAGTGCTTTTTCTACGTTTAATTTAAGTTCTTCTGATGTCATAACCTATTTTTTAACTGCTGAACACCCAGCCATTGTTGTAATTTTTATAGCTTCAGTTGGTGGCAAATCGTCATTTCTTCTAACTACTTCTTCCACTACATTTTGAGTTAATTTCTCAAAAGCTTGCTCTAAAGGTGTGGCTGTTTGTAAAGCTGCTGGACGACCAGCATCTCCTGCTTCCCTTATACTTTGTACTAAAGGCAATTCACCTAAAAACGGAACTTTTAAATCTTCTGCTAAATTTTTAGCCCCTTCTTTTCCAAAGATAAAATACTTATTATCTGGTAATTCAGCAGGTGTAAAGTAAGCCATATTTTCAATCATTCCTAAAACAGGTACATTTATACTGTCTTGTTGAAACATCGCAACTCCTTTTTTTGCATCAGCTAAAGCCACATTCTGAGGTGTGCTAACAATAACCGCTCCAGTAATAGGAAGCGATTGCATGATACTCAGATGAATATCGCCAGTTCCTGGTGGCAAATCAATTAACATAAAATCGAGTTCTCCCCAATGGGCATCAAAAATCATTTGATTTAATGCCTTAGCTGCCATTGGACCACGCCAAACTACGGCTTGATCAGGTTTAGTAAAAAATCCAATAGATAATACTTTAACACCATAATTCTCGACAGGCTTCATTTTAGATTTTCCATCAATGTTTACCGCTAAAGGTCTTTCATTTTCAACATCAAACATAATAGGAATTGAAGGCCCATAAATATCGGCATCTAAAACCCCTACTTTAAAACCCATTTTTGCTAAAGTCACCGCTAAATTTGCCGTAACCGTAGATTTACCAACACCTCCTTTACCTGAAGCAATGGCTATAATATTTCTTAAACCTGGAACTGCAGCGCCTTTTATAACATTAGCTTTTGGTTTTTTAGGCGCATCAACTTTTACGTTTATTGTAATTTTAGCTTTTTCGTAAACTTGTTCATGTATGGTTTTGAGTATATCAACCTCTACACGCTTTTTGGCTTGTAAACTCGGATTTGTAATAGTAATATCGACTATCACTTCATCACCAAAAGTGATGACATTTTTTACGGCTTTACTCTCAACCATATTCATCCCTTCACCAGGAACAGTAATAGATTCGAGTGCTTTTAATATATCTTGTTTGCTTAATTTCACTTTATTCAATTTAGATTTATTCTAAAGTACAAATATA
>NZ_CAXIBN010000085.1:0-13363 GCF_964021735.1 uncultured Wocania sp.
GCTTTAAGCGATAGCGAATTACAATCTTTAACAACAATATAATGAATATATACAAAGCGGTATTTGATACCAAAGAACAAGGAACAACCTATCTATTGAGTATAGGGGTTTTAATAGAACAAGAGGGAGAGAATGTATTTGCACCTACAACAGCAGCGGTGGTTTATATTGGTAAGGTTGTTAAGATACCAGCAACTTACGATGATGAGGGTAATATAATCACACCAGCGGTTTACTATGACGGCTATGCTATCGATGTAATGAGCAGCGAAAATTTAGACTTTGGAAGCTATGCAGTATACCCAGCTGATAAATCAGCGCATAGTTTTTACGGCTACCCAAAAGATGCAGAAGTACCACCTACAAATTAATAATAAATGTCAAAATTAAACGAAAATACAGAAGTAACTCTAGATTTAAAAACAATCGGTATTGTGGTGGCGGGTGCTATCTCTTTGGTGGGGTTGTACTTTACCTTAAAAAAGGATATTGAATTGGCAAAGGAATTACCAAAGCCAACAATTACAAGAACGGAGTATGATTTAAAAGACCAATTAATTAGGGAAACTATAATGAACACCCAAAAAAAGGTTGAGGAGAATAGCAGCAAACTAGATAAGATTGACGAAAAGCTATATAAAATAATTGAGAAATGAAGTACCTAACATTTATAGCATTATTTTTAACTTTAAACCTAACGGCTCAAGAATACTCATTGCTTGAAATAAACGCAAAGTGGAATGCAAAAAATAACTTACCACAAAAAGAATTAGCTGGGTTAAATATAAAATTTGCTTGGTTAGAAAATCAACCGCAAGTAATTCAAAAAAGTGTTAAAGCTGTACCGATGTTAATACTTATGAAAGACGGCAGACCAGTACACCAATGGCAAGCTGGTATAAATTTAAAACTAGCTATAACAGACGAGGATATAAAAAAGGTTTTAAGTAAAATCAATTAAAATGAGAAAAATAAGTAAACATATATCATACAAAGAGGCTACAAATTCTAATTACGCAAAAAAGCATGATATAGAAAATAAGCCAAACGATGAGCAATTAGAAAACATGAGGTTAATTGCTGAGGAAGTTTTTGAGCCATTGCGTAAATGGGTTGGTGGGCCAATAAGAGTAAACAGTTTTTTCAGGTCTAAGGAATTAAATAGTGGTATTAATGGGAGTAAAACCAGCAGTCATTTAAAAGGCCAGGCAATTGATATCACAAGTATGGGTTTAAAGTCAAACTCAGAAATGTTTTATTACATAAAAGATAATTTAGAATTTGACCAGTTAATATGGGAATACGGAAAAAGAAACCCAAAATGGTTACATGTATCTTTTAATAAAGTTAAAAACAGAAAACAAGTATTAATAATTAAAGAGGTTGGACAATACAAATACTTTAATGAATAAAAAGAAAAAAAGGTTTAAAGATACTAGGGTTGGTAAGTTTTTATCAAAAGCGGCCCCAAATATATTAAATGCAGCAAGCGATATAATGCCCGATGCTGGTGTTTTAAAGCTATTAGGCGGCCTTATAAGTAAAGATAAAGACATTGCACCAAAAGATAAAGAAGAAGCCTTAAAACTGCTAGAATTAGATATAGCAGAAATGGAACAAGTTTCAAAACGTTGGAGTGCTGATATGGCAAGTGATAGTTGGCTCAGTAAAAATGTAAGACCGATGATGCTTATTTTTTTAACAACCTCAACATGGAGTTTAATTCTTATGGATAGCCTTAATATAGAATTTGGTGTTGCTACTGAGTGGATTGATTTACTTAAATCTTTATTAATAACAACCTATTTGGCTTATTTTGGTAGCCGAGGTATTGAAAAATATAATTTTCTTTCAAAGAATAAATAAGATATTTCCCAGGTATATTTATTTTAATATTTTAATAGTTTTTTTTATACTATTAATTTATTTTTTTAGGTATATATTACTATTTCCTATTATAGTATTTTATTTTATATATTTGAAGTAATTAAAAATTGTAAAGTTATTAATTTTATTTTTAGAAAAAAAATGGAAAACACCAAATGTATACAAGTTAGGAAAGATTATTATTTACTTTTTATAGGCGATAAGTCATTAGGGGAGTTTGAAAGAAGCCAATTAAGAAACATTATAGAAGTAATAGATAATGCCATCTAAAAAACCCAGTAGAAGCAAAATAGTTAAAAAGCTGGATGCTATATTTAGCCAGTATATAAGATTAAAGGAGGCTGATGATTTAGGTAATGCAACTTGTTTTACATGTGGTAAAAAAGACCATTGGAAAAAATTACAAAACGGACATTTTCAATCACGTAAACATTACGCCACTAGATGGAGCGAAAAAAATTGCCAGGTGCAATGCCCGAAATGTAATGTCTTTAATTACGGAGAACAATTTCTATTCTCTAAATATTTAGATGAAAAATATGGGGATGGTACCTCAGAGGAATTATTTATTACCTCAAAAAAAATTATAAAGTTTTCAAACAACGAGTTAGAAGATATGATAAAACATTATAAAAATTTGGTGGATAGTTTTTAATAGACTACATTTGATACTTCTGTTTTGTTAATGAGAAGGGTTTTGGTTTCAAGGTACCAAGGCCCTTTTTTTTTGTTATTTATTTACTTATTAACATTTTTTTACTATATTTGGATATTATTAATAAAAACAAAACAGTAATGAGAACACAAAAACATGACTTAAAAGAAAAGATTAAACACCTTGAACAATCTTTACAAAGGGCAATTTTAAATAAAGATGCCTTTGCAAAATTCCACATTAGTAAAGATTTAGACATTGCAAAATCAACCTTATATAACATACAATAATGGGAACAAGTTACTCACAAGAAACGGCCCAAAGTATTATTGAGCAATATATATTTAGAGTTGAGGCCCTATCTAAAAAGATAGAAGAACTACAAGCAAAAATAGAAGTATCACAAATAAACAAACAAAATGGATAGAGATAAATTAAAGGAACTTTACATTAGGTACAACCTGGATAAAAACGATGTATATAAACACCAGCATTATATTATCATCACCAGGGCTGGAATCGAAAAAATCGCTGCCAAGGAAAACATTGCAATAAATTACGAGGTTGTAAAATGTGAACCAAACTTTGCAGTTGTAAAAGCCTATGCAAAAAAAGAGGGTGTGCAAATAGAAACTTTTGGTAGTGCATTAAAAGGTGCTAACTACAAAGATGGAAACTGCAATAGTTGGTACGTTATGGAAATGGCAGAAAAAAGGGCCTTATCTAGAAGCGTATTAAAACTTACTGGCTTTTATGAGTTAGGAGTATTTGGAGAAGATGAAAGCGATGATTTTAAAAAGAGTAAATAATATGAAATACACAAAAAGTTATTGGCATTGGAATAATTCACAAGATGATTTATTAATTAAAATTTTAAATAATAAAACAAAATTAGATACGAAAGAAAAAACAATAAAAAGAGTAAATAATAACTAAATAATAATTAACAAAATGAGAACAGAGACTTTAAGTAAAGTGAGTTACAACTATGTAACAAAAAAACAAACAGATTTAACAGTATCAATGGTTTATATTACGCCTGAGGTTGCAAAGCACTATTTAAGCTATAATACGCACAACAGAAAACCATCTGATAGAAGTATTAAATTTTTAACCAATCAAATGGAAAAAGGTTTATTTATAGAAAATGGCGAAAGTATTGTGTTTGATAAAAACATGAAATTAACTGATGGGCAACATAGGTTAATGGCAATTATTAAATCTGGTAAATCATACCACATACCAGTTGTAAAAGGGGTTGCAGTAAAATCTATGGCAACTTATGATACTGGTAAAAATAGAAGCTCAGCTGATATATTAAGTATAAACAACTACCAATACCCTAATTTAATATCAGCTTTTATAAAATTAATATATAAGTATGAAAAAAAATCATCAAAAGCAACATTTGCTTTAAGCTACAATAGACATGATATGCTAACAAACCAGCAAATACTAAATTATTGTAAAGAAAATTATGATTGGTTACATAAAATAGCTGCGCAAGTTACAAGCATTTACACTAAATCAGATTTTAAAGTTTTAAGTAAATCTAATTTTTGTTATATTGTGTACATGATAGGAGGTAAAAACCCAAGTGTAGAAGTTTACGAGTTTATGAAAAACATATTTGGTATATCAAGAACGCAAGATACGGCAACTAGTTATTTATATAGTAAATTATATAAAGCCAAAATAAATAAAGAACCCCTAAGTTTTTATTGGATACTAGGTATGTGCATAAAAGCATGGAATTACTACATAGATGGAAACCCAGCGGTAAAATTTTATAAATTTAATACTGAACAAGAATTACCAAAAATTAACTAATAAAAATTAAATTATGAGTGCAATAATAAACGGAAGTATCGATGTGGCAAAATTGCCAAAAGAAAAATTTATCAAAGGAAAAAACGGAAGTGTTTGGTATAATTTCACAATATCAATAAACGATGAAACCAGGTACGGCAATAACGTTGCTTTTACTGATAGCCAAACAAAAGAGGAAAGAGAGGCAAAGGTTGCCAAAACTTACTTAGGAAACGGAAAGGTTGTTTGGACTGATAGTAATATTGTAGTTGCTGAGAGAGAAGACCAGCCACAAGTGGTAAAAGAAAAGGCTGGCGAAGATTTACCATTTTAATTAGCCAAAATTTAAAAAGGGTGTGGGTTTTTAACTTACACCTTTTTTTTTATACATTTAACAAATGACAGAAAAAGAAACAGAAGAAAATATGTTTATGGAGTTTATTGCTGATAATTGCAAAATAGACATAAACGAAAAAATAGAATACCCACCAGTGTGTTTAAGCTATGGCGAAAAGGTTTTACAATCAAATAAAGGAGATACAATTGTTCCTATTGCCCTGGGTACTTATGGTAACCTCTCAGTGGTAACGGCTCCACCAAAGACTAAAAAGACATTTTTTGTGTCTTTACTAGCAAGTGCTTTTTTAAGTGGGACAAATATTTATGGTGGAAAAATAAAAGGGCATAGGGGGGATGGAGATTTAATACATTTTGATACTGAACAAGGTAACTGGCATGCAGCCAAAGTATTTAGAAGACCATTAGACATGGACAACAACATACCAGGAGATAAATATCATACCTTTGCGCTGCGTACAATAGGTTTTAAAGAGCGTTTACAATTTATTGAGTACTACCTAAGAGATAGAATAGATAAGCCGTCTTTGGTTATTGTAGATGGTGTTGCTGATTTATTGGCGGATGTAAATAATATTGAACAAACAAATCAATTAGTAAGTGCATTAATGAGAATAAGCACACAATATAATTGTCATATAATAAATGTAATACACCAAAACTATGGCAGTCAAAAACTAGGAACTGGACACCTAGGAAGTGCCTTAGAAAAAAAAGCGGAGGTGGTTATAAGTCTAGAAGCGAATACAGTGAATAAAGATTGGGTTACTGTTAAATGTGGAAGAAGTAGGGGTTACGCATTTGACACTTTTAGTTTTCAAGTAAATGAAAAAGGGTTGCCTATAATAGTAAATAATTTATATGACCCTTTAAAATAGTATGGTACAAAAAACAATGGTTTTGGTTGCTGCAAAGCATAAAGAGTGGATAGAAATAGTTACAACTTTTGGGTGTAACAAAGAGGTGGCCGAAGATATTGTACAAGAAATGTATTATAAAATACAACTTAAATTAGAAAAGGGTTTGGATATAATGTACAACGAAAAAGAAATAAATTACTATTATATATTTAAAACACTTAAAACCTTGTTTTATGATTTAAAACGCAAAGGCCAAAAGGTAAACATGGTTACAATAGATAACCTACATTTAACAACTACGGATATTGATTTTAATGAGCCATACGAAAAAATACAAGAAAAACTTTCAAAAATGTATTGGTATGATAGGAAAGTATTTGAGATTATAAACGAGGGGGAAAGCATAGCAGAATTTTCTAGAAAAAGCAAAATACATTATTACTCACTTTATAACACCTATAACAAAGTAAAAAATAAATTAAAAAAATTACTATGAGTTTAATAAGAAATAGTAAACAAGTAAGACAAACAATAGATTTTACTGGTGTGCAAAGTGGTAAAATACACCCCACAGATATAGATGTTGTTTTAGAGTTTGATAATGAGGTTTTAATTTTAATGGAGGTTAAACGCATAGGAAACAAAATACCAATTGGCCAAAGATTGGTTTTAGAAAGAATTGCCAACTCTTGGCATACAAAAAAAAGTGTGGTGTTTTATGTAACACACGATTTTAAAAATGATAATAAAGATATACCATTAGACAAATGTAGTGTTGAGAGTATATATTTAAAAAAGGAGTGGAAGCCAGCAAAGCAAAATATAAACCTTATAGACTGTTTAAAAGGTTTTAGTGAAAAATGGAATATAAAAAAATTAAAACTATGAAATTAGGTAACATTATTTATTACATAACAAAGTACACTGGTGTAAAATGGCTGGTAGATAAATATCATTCACACTGGGGAACTAAGTGTAAATGTAATAATAGAAGAAAAAAGTTAAACGAAATAAAAATAGAACGATGGTAAAATTTAGTAAAGAGGATTTTATAATTTGGACACAATTTAGGGAAGTAAAAAAAGATACCTTATCTGATGCTGAGTATAGAACAATTTGCAAGCTGCATGCAGATTATTATAACCATAAATATCATAGGCCATGTACATGCAACCCAGCTAAAATAAAATCTTGGATAAAAGATTTAAATATAATTTGGGATAATGGAAAGTAAAAAAATTAATGAGTGGGAAAAGGCAGTTGTGTTTCTTTTAAACCTAGATGGCTGGGAGTTGGAACATTGTGGCAATGGAAACAGTAGATACGATGCAAAAGGTAAAACTAGCAAAGGTCTTGATTGTGTTATTGAAATGAAATTTAGAACAAAGTATTACCAGGAAAAAATGTTGGAAAAAGAAAAATACGATGGCCTTATGGAGTTGGATAAAGATATTGTAAAGATATATTTTGTAAACGACCCAAAGGGAAACTTCATGTATTACCTTAATACTTTAAAGCTGCCAAAGGTCGAAAGTAAGTATTGCCCTGATACAAGTGTTTACACAAAAAAAAGGCTGCATAAACCAGTGTACTTGCTTAAAGAAAACGATGCGGTAAGAATAAATATAAATATTGACCCTTTTTAAATTTTGTTAATAAGTTAATAAATTGTATATTGTGTTATATTAACCAAAACAATAACAATGTCACAATTTGAAAAACTAGGTTATTTTATAGATTATATTATTGACGATAAATATATTGGCTCAATTACTATGGAAAAACCTGATAGAGAAACAATAGGTTACTATGGTAAAATAACTGAGGTAGCAATTGAAGATATTATATTTAGTAACAAAAAACGCATTAAAAAAGGCCAAACATTTTATACTATAATGTACCCTTTATGCGGCAAATTAATAAAAAAACAATAACAGATGAAACAGACAATTAACTTTACAGATTTTACAGATGCCTTTAAAAATTATAATAGGCAAGAACAATTTAGCTATAATGGTAAAAAAGCCTTATTTGAATATTTAGAAGAATATGAGGAAAGCACTGGCGAAGAAATAGAATTAGATGTAATAGCGCTATGCTGCGAGTATGTTGAATATGATAGCCTAGAAGAATTTTGGCAAGATTATGATGAGGAAGATTTTCCACATGTGGAGGCTATTGAATGGCATACCCAGTTTATACCAATAGATGATGATAGTTTTATAATAGCAGCATTTTAATATGAGAGTAAACGAAGCAGCCTGGGAAAAGCTAAAAAAGCAAATAGAACAATATACGGAAGCTGACCCATCTATATCAGACATATCGATTAACTACCAGGTAAAAGAAACAAAAAACAGAAATTATTTAAGATTAAATATAACAATAGACAAATGGGACAAAATAACAGGATAGAAAAATTAGAGGCACAAATTGAGATATTAAAATCACAATTAGAGGAAGCGCAATCACATACCTACATTTATAATACAGATACTATATGGTGTAGAGATGGGGAATTGTATATTGGTTATAATGATGACAAAACACTTGTTATGGATGTAGACCAGCTTTTTAGGGATTTACCATCAATTATAAGAATGGTAACCAAAGAACAAAAGAAAATGCAAGCAATGCACCATAAAATGATAAAGGAAGCAATATGATATTATTAATAGATGCAGATAGCTTAATATTTGCAAGCTGCTATCGTAAAAGGGAAAACCCTGATGATGATATTTACTATAAAGATATAGTGGAGGCCAGGCATAAATTTGATGAGCAATACATGAAAATTGTTAATGACCTAGAAGAAAAGTACACAATAGATAAGGTATTGACATTTAGCGGCTCAAAAGGTAATTTTAGAAAATTAATAACTAGCAAGTATAAAGCCAATAGAAAAAAGCAAGTGTTGCCACCGCTATTAGATGAAATGCATCAGTACGTTAAAACCCAATACGATAGTATATATGGTTACGGCATAGAGACTGATGATATAGTTGCCAGGTATTGGAAACAAATTAGCGATGAGGTGGGCCGCAACGAAGTTATGATAGTCAGCATAGATAAAGACTACAAACAATTCAATTGCTTAATGTACAACTACCATTTTAAACACCAGGAAGTTTTAGATATATCAGAAGAAGAAGCAATGTTTAATTTTTACTCGCAAATGATAGAGGGCGATACGGCGGACAATGTAAATTACTTTAAAGGCAAGGGAAAAAGGTTTGCAGAAAAATACTTTGTAGATTGCAGCACTAAATACCAGTACACAAGAAAACTATATGAATTATTTAAACAAAAATACAAAAGCAAAGCCAGGCAAAAATATACTGAGTGTTACCATTTATTAAAACTAAGAACGGAATGAAAGATAAAATAGTTGAAGATTTAAAAAGGGAGTTTGATATAAGAAGTTGTGTAGGCATAGACAAATACAAAACAACCCTACAAGATAATAACCACGATAATTTTTTGCAGCACTTAAAAGAGGAACTTATGGATGCTGCGCTATATATACAAAAACTACAAAGCAATGGAAAAAAATAAAATAGAGGTACCTTTATTAAAAACACCAAAAGAGATAAGCGATTTATTAATTGAAATTAGTGGCGTAGATATATTTAAAAAATCAAGGGTTAGAAACATTGTTGAGCATAGGGCGTTTTTTTGTTATTTATTAAATGAAAAATTTGAGTTAGGCCCTAGCGCCATATCAGCATTTATAAGAACGCAACCTAAATTAAAAACATACGACCATGCAACTGTAATACATGCGCTTAAAAAGTTTAAAATATATAAAACATATAGGGAAGAATATTTTAATATACTGGAGGGTTATTTTGAAATAAGCCCCGATGCAGATTATAAAGAACTGCCAAAGTTGGAAAGGCTTTTAAACCAGTATAAAGAAATAAAACTAAAATATAATAATGCCAGCAAGAAAATAAAAAGGTATGAAGAAAAACTAAATGATTTTAATGAACTAAAAAGAAAAATAAAATCAGGGTTTACAAAAAACGAAATACTTTATAGAGATTTAAACGAAGCGCAAATGAAAATATATGATGAAAGGGCGGCATTAATTTTAAAGTCTTTTAATTGGCAAAAACCAAAAAATGAGTACGAAATAATAAATTGCGAGGCATGATAAAAAAAGAATGGCATTTTATGAATAAGCCAATGAGTAAAAAGAAATTAATACAAAAGTTGCAACAACTGTTAGATAAACTACCAAAAGGCAAAAAAAGAAAAGCAATTAGGGAAAAGCTATTAAATTTAAAGCTAGGTAAAAAAAATAATTAAATACGTTATATATATGGAGTTAGTAAAAATTAGTAAAGTAAAACCAAACCAAAACAACCCACGTTTTATAAAAGACTATAAGTTTGAAAAGTTAGTTAAATCTATAAAAGAGTTTCCACAAATGCTAAAATTACGCCCTATTGTAGTAAATAGCGATATGGTTGTGCTGGGTGGCAACATGCGTTTAAAGGCATGTAAAGAAGCTGGGCTAAGTGAGGTGTATATTTTAAAAGCTGATGAATTAACTGAGGAACAACAACAAGAGTTTATAGTAAAAGACAATGTAGGTTTTGGGGAATGGGATTGGGATATACTAGCAAACGAATGGGATATAAATAAATTAGAGGAATGGGGCCTAGATGGTTTTCCATTTGAGGAAGAACCAGCAGAAAAAGAAGAACATAACAAACTGCATGATATATTTATAATACCACCATTTAGCATACTAGATACAAAACAAGGTTACTGGGTTGATAGAAAAAAATATTGGAAAAACTTAATTGGCGATAATGGAGAAACAAGAGAGGGTACATTGGCTGGTGGGGAAAAAAATATAATGGCAGCAACAAATAATGGTGTTAGCATACTTGACCCAGTGTTAGCAGAAATATCTAACAGATGGTTTGGTATTGATAATGGTAAAACCTTTGATTGTTTTGCTGGGGATAGTGTTTTTGGTTATGTAAGCGATGCCCTAGGCAATACATTTACTGGAATAGAATTAAGAAAAGAACAAGCCGATTTAAACAACCAAAGGTTAAAAGGCAGTAAGAGTAAATACATTTGCGATGATGGTGTAAACGTATTAAAACATATACCAGTAGGTAGCCAAGATTTACTTTTTAGTTGTCCTCCATATTACGATTTAGAAGTTTACTCTGAGTTAGAAAACGATGCTAGTAACCAGGAAAGCTATGAGGACTTTTTAAAAATAATAGATAAAGCATTTACTGGGGCCATTAAGTGTTTAAAAGAAGATAGGTTTGCGGTTATTGTGGTCGGGGATATTAGAGATAAAAAAGGGTTTTACTATGGGTTCCCTGATGATATAAAAAACATATTTGCTAAAAATGGTGTACAAATATATAACGAAATGATAATAGCGGAAAGCCTAGGTACTTTGCCGCAACGTGTGGGCCGTTATATGACAAACAGAAAAATTGGGAAGTGCCATCAAAACGTTTTAGTGTTCTATAAAGGCAACACAAAAAACATAAAAAACAATTATAAAAAATTAAACTTTACAAACTTAGATGAAAGCGCAAATATATAATTACGCAATATGGGTTAATGAGACAAACCCTAAGGCACTAAAAGATAAATATAATGAACTACTTAGCCAAAGTGGTTTTAACGTGTTAGACGTAGCTGAAAAACATTTTGAGCCATTTGGTTACACTGCATTGTTTTTACTTAGCGAAAGTCATTTTGCAATACATACATTTCCTGAGCATAACGAAACCTATATTGAGTTATCAAGTTGCGTAAAAGAACCATTTAATTTATTTGTACAAAATCATGAGTAAAGATATAAGAAGTATGAACCTAGTAGAAAGGTATAAATATATAAACGAGCAAAAACGCAAAAGGTTTAACCCTACAACGGAAGAAAAAGAAGCACAAAACAAAAAAAATAATGAACAAAGATAGACATATAAAAAAGGAAAGCCTACTTAAAGCACTTGAGCAAAGTTTGGGGGTTGTTACAGTGGCTTGTAAAAAGGCAGACATACCCAGGAGTACATATTACAAATGGTTAAAAGAAGATAGGGTGTTTGCAAATGCAGTTAATGAGATAGAGAACGTTGCACTTGATTTTGCGGAAAGCCAATTACACAAACAAATATCTGCCAACTCAACTGCGGCAACAATATTTTATTTAAAAACCAAAGGCAAAAAAAGGGGCTACATAGAACGCCAGGAAATAACTGGGGCCGATGGTATGCCAACTAACTTCCAAATTGAGATAATTGATAAAACCGAAGATACAGACTAACATTGTATATAAACACCTAGCCAATACAGATAAAAAGATTGTAGTTGAGCAAGGTGGTACGCGCTCAGGTAAAACCTACAACATCCTTTTATGGGTTATATTTAATTATTGTGCTGCTAACAATGATAAGATTATAACCATATGCCGTAAATCATTCCCTAGTTTGCGCGCAACTGTAATGCGTGACTTTATGGCAATACTACAAAAGTACAATTGCTATAATGAACAGTACCACAATAAGTCTAACTCAGAGTATCACTTGTTTGGCAACCTGGTTGAATTTATATCATTAGACCAGCCACAAAAAATAAGGGGCCGTAAAAGGGATTTGCTATTTGTAAACGAGGGCAACGAACTTTATTACGAGGACATGCAGCAATTATTATTTAGAACCCAGGATAGAATTATATTAGATTTTAACCCATCAGATGAATACCATTGGATATATGATAAATTAATACCTAGGGATGATTGTGTGTTTTATAAAACCACATACCTAGATAACCCATTTATTGAGGTATCTATAAGAAACGAAATAGAACGCCTTAAAGATACAGACGAACAATACTGGCAAATATATGGCCTAGGGGAAAGGGCTGCAAGTAGGAGTACAATATTTAAGTATGTTGAGGTTAACCAAATACCACAACTAGCAGAACTAATTGCATACGGAATGGACTTTGGGTACACCAATGACCCCACCACATTTGTTTCTGTTTATAGCGAGGGCCACAATTTATATATACAAGAGCATTTATATAGAACGCAAATGACTACAAGCGATATAAATAAATTTTTAAAAGAGCTTAATTTAACAAGCAAACCAATATATGCTGATAGCGCAGAACCCAGGTTAATATCAGAATTGCGTGCAATGGGCAACAATATATTCCCCAGCATAAAAGGTAGGGATAGTATAAACGCTGGTATTGATTTACTTAAAAGATACAAAATACATATACTATCAACCTCAACAAATGCTATAAGCGAGTTTAGAAATTATAAATGGAAAGAGGATAAAACTGGCATGCTAATTAATACGCCTGAGGATAAAAATAACCATATTATTGACCCATGCCGTTACGCAACTTACTCAATATTAAGTAGACCAAACTTTGGGAAATATGCTTTACATTAAAATAAATTTGTTTATATGTTAATAAAATTGTATATTGCAGTATATTAACCAATACAAAACAGAAATGACAAAACAAGAAACAGAACAAGAAGTAAAAGAAGTATTTAGCTACTTAGCAGATTTAAGAGATAGTGGCACAACCAATATGTTTGGTGCAACCCCACATTTACAATATGAATTTGGGTTTGATAAAAGAACCGCTGCTAACTACTTAGTATTATGGATGCAATCATTTAGAAATGAAAAAGTATAAAACCGAAATAGTTTTAGTATTAATGTTGGCATTTTTTGTAATAGCATTAAATGCTTTAAATATGTATATAAATGTATAGTAATTGTTGTGGTGCTGA
>NZ_CAXIBN010000086.1:0-13331 GCF_964021735.1 uncultured Wocania sp.
GTCGGGATGACAGGATTTGAACCTGCGACCACACGGCCCCCAGCCGTGTACGCTAACCGGACTGCGCCACATCCCGAAATTGACTTCAAAAATACAAAATGCTTTTTTTTCTGTGCAACAATTTATAATAGTTTACAACTTAGGCATCATTATAATTGCTTCTTCAACTTTTTATGACCTCATCAAATATGTTTTTTACAGCAAAAGGCATGCTATTAGTCTAAAAAACCATCAAATTAATTTATATTATTTTAACTTTAATAAGTTATTCTTGTAATCCATGAAAATTAATTTCATTCCGCTTCTAAATAAAAAGCAAATTAGTTTGCTCATCTTATTGATTAGTTTACAATGCTTTTCTCAAAATAAACCAAATGTAATTATTATTTATACTGACGACCAAGGTGCCATTGATTTGGGGTGCTACGGTGCTTCAGATATTTACAGCCCGAATATTGATAAACTTGCAAAAGAAGGAACTCGATTTACACAAGCTTACGTAGCTGCACCAGTTTGTGCACCATCGAGAGCCGCTTTATTAACTGGAAAATACCCTCAAAATGCTGGTGTATATAGCAACACCTCACATGTCCCGAATTCTCATGGTATGCCAAACGAGCAATATACACTTGCCGAATTATTTAAAGACAACGGTTATAAAACTGGGCATATTGGCAAATGGCATTTAGGGATGAGCACAGAAACGTCGCCAAACGCACAAGGTTTCGATTATTCCTTCGGGCATTTAAGAGGATGTATTGATAACTATTCGCATTATTTCTTTTGGGCGGGCCCCAATATTCATGACTTATATGAAAACGGAAAAGAGGTTTTTTACGACGGTGAATATTTTCCAGATTTAGCTTCAAATAAAGCTTTAAAATATGTTGAAGAAAATAAAGAATATCCTTTTTTTATGTACTACGCCATCAATATGCCACATTATCCCTATCAACCCACAAATAAGTGGAGAGATTACTATAAACATGTTGAAAAACCTAGAGGGGATTACGCTGCTTTTATTTCGACAATAGATGAACGCATAGGATTCTTAATAGATAAACTGGAAGCCCTCGGAATACGAGATAATACTATTATAATTTATCAATCAGATAATGGTTACTCTACAGAAACACGTGCTTTTAATGGCGGCGGAAATTCGGGACCATATCGTGGCGCAAAAAGCAGTTTGTTTGAAGGCGGTATAAGATTACCAACTATAATAAGCTGGAAAAACAACTTACCCGAAAATATTGTAAATGATGAATTTATAATGAACATCGATTGGTTACCAACCTTATCAAAGCTTTGCAATATTAATAATTTACCAAAAAACATTGATGGTTTAAATATGTCTGAAATGATTAAAGTACCAAATACCGCTTCACAAAGAACAGATGCTTTTTGGAAATACGGTAACCAATGGGCCGTTAGAAATGGTAATTGGAAACTTATGGGTTACCCAAAAGACACCTCACATAAAGGAAAATTAGATTTGGAAAATGATGCTTTATTTCTATCTAATTTAAATGAAGATGCTTCAGAAATGACAAATTTAGCAAACGAATACCCAGAAATTGTTGAGGAGCTTAAAGCAAAATATCTAGCTTGGGAACATGGTTATGAAACCGATATTCCTAAAAAAACAGAATTTATAAATCACTTAGGAATAAACGGAAAAATTAAGTCGGTAAATAAACTTAATAACCGATATAAAAATATTGAAGTTTTAATTGATGGAAAACGTGGCTATGTTGATTATAGTTCTGGGCAATGGATTGGACAAGAAGGAAACGATTTAGAGTTTATTTTAGATTTGAATGAAATAAAGCCTATTTCAGAAATAACTATTGGCTATTTGCACAATCCATCAAATTGGGTGTTTTGTCCAAAACTATTCGATGTTAGTTTTTCTAATGATGGCATAAGTTTCAGCAAAACCATCCAATCTAAATCTTCAACAAAAATCAACACTAAACATAATTTTACCGATGCCCTAACTATTCAGACTAAACAAAAAGCTCAGTTTATAAAAGTAAAAATAAAAGGTATTAAAAATATTTCTAAAGAGCATGAAGGGGTTGGTAACCCTGGATGGATTTTTATTGATGAAATCATTATAAAATAACATAGAAATGCGAAAAATTATAGGCAATATCACGATAGTATTTGTTGGAATCTTTCTAATATTTAGTTGTAAATCCGAAGAAAAACAAGCTGTAATAAAACCCAATATCCTTTTTATCATGTCTGATGATCACACCTCGCAAGCATGGGGGATTTATGGTGGTATTTTAAAGGATTATGTTCAAAATAAAAACATTAACCGATTAGCAAATGAAGGCGCTGTGTTAAACAATGCATTTTGCACAAATTCTATTTGTGTACCAAGTAGAGCCAGTATTCTTACGGGGCAATTCAGTAATAAAAATGGAGTTTACACATTAAGTGACGCTTTACACCCTGATAGCTTAAACATAGCTAAGGTGTTAAATAAAAATGGTTATCAAACTGCTATTATTGGTAAATGGCATTTAAAAAAAGAACCTTCGGGATTTGATTATTATAACATTTTACACGATCAAGGTCGTTATTGGAATCCTATTTTAAGGACTTCAGAAAATTTCCATAAACCATCTGAAGCTTGGGATGTTCACGAAGGATTTTCAACTGATGTGATTACGCAATTATCTTTAGATTGGTTAAATAAAAGAGATGAAGAAAAACCGTTTATGTTAATGACGCATTTTAAAGCAACTCACGAACCTTTTGATTTTCCTGAACGCTATAACGATTTGTATAATGATGTTGAAATACCAGAACCAGCATCATTATTAGACTTTTCACCTGAAACAACTGGACGAAGTTTTGTTGGTCAAAAATTAGAGAATTTAGCTTGGAGATACGAACAAGCTTCAAACGATCCTGAAAAATGGTGGTGTAAATACCCAGGTTTGCCTTTTTACACAAATGAGATGGACAGCATTTCTGCTCGTAAAGCCACCTATCAAAAATTTATAAAAGACTTTATGCGTTCTGGTGCTGCCATAGATGATAATATTGGTAAGATTTTAGATTATTTAGAAGCTTCTGGTTTAGCTGAAAATACCGTTGTAATTTACACTGCAGACCAAGGTTACTTTTTAGGTGAACACGGTTTTTTTGATAAGCGATTAATTTATGATGAATCACTCAGAATGCCATTTGTAATTCGATATCCTAAAGAGATTGTAGCAGGAAAACGTTTAGACGATATTATTTTAAACATCGATTTCCCTGCATTATTTGCGGATTATGCTGGTATTGAAAAACCGGAGTCTTTTCAAGGCGAAAGTTTTCGTGAAAATCTTAAAGACAATACTCCCAAGGATTGGAGAACATCTGCTTATTATAGATATTGGACAAACCATACTATAAGACCTGGGCATTTTGGAATTAGAAATAAGCGATACAAACTCGCCTTTTTTTACGGCCAATCTTTAGATATGACAGACTCTTCAAAAGAAAGTACAACTCCAGCTTGGGAGTTTTACGATTTAGAAAAAGACCCAAACGAAAATTATAATGCCTATAATGATTCAGCTTATTCAGAAATTATAAAAGACATGAAAGTTGAGTTAAAAAAACTGCGACAGGCTTATGGTGATACCGACGAGCAATATGCACAACTTCAAGATATTTTCAAAACCCATTGGAATTGAAAAAACATCTATTTATTAATCGTATTGATTACTAAAATTTAATAATAAATCCCTAAAGTAAAAACTCATACTTTAGGGATTTATTAAATACACAGAAAAATTATAACGTTGCCTTTATAGCAGCTTGCGCAGATACCAATCGTGCAATTGGAACTCTATAAGGCGAGCAACTCACGTAATCCATTCCTGAATTATAGCAAAACTCTACAGAACTTGGTTCACCTCCATGTTCGCCACAAATACCAACTTTTAAATTTGGTTTCACACTTCTACCTCGTTCAGTTCCCATTTTCACTAATTGACCAACTCCTTCTTGATCTAAAACTTCAAAAGGATCAACTTTCAAGATACCTTTTTCAATATATATTGGTAAAAATTTACCTGCATCATCACGAGAATACCCAAAAGTCATTTGTGTTAAATCGTTTGTTCCGAAAGAGAAGAAATCTGTTTTTTCTGCAATTAAATCTGCCATTAAAGCAGCTCTAGGAACTTCAATCATAGTACCAACTAAATACTCAATACTGTTATTTCGCTCTTTAAAAATTGTATTAGCTGTGTTTCTAATAATTTGTTCTTGAGCTTCAAATTCTTTAACTGTTCCTACCAAAGGCACCATAATTTCTGGTTTACAAATAATGTCCTTTTCTTTTAAATTAAGAGCCGCCTCAATAATGGCACGTGTTTGCATTTCAGTAATTTCTGGATAGGTATTTCCTAACCTACAACCTCTGTGACCAAGCATTGGGTTAAACTCTTCCAAATCAGCTACTTTATTCTTAACAGCTTGTAATGAGATATGCATCTCCTCAGCAAGTTCTTTTTGGGTTGCTAATTGATGTGGTACAAACTCATGCAATGGCGGATCTAACAAACGAATAGTTACAGATAAACCTTCCATAGCTTCAAAAATGCCTTCAAAATCTGTGCGTTGCATAGGTAGTAAATCTTCTAAAGCTTGTTTTCTGCCTTTTACTGTATCTGCAAGAATCATTTCTCGCATGGCTTTAATTCGGTCTACTTCAAAAAACATGTGTTCTGTTCTAGTTAAGCCTATACCTTGTGCACCAAAACTTCGGGCTATTTTGGCATCTTTTGGACTATCTGCGTTGGTTCTAACTTTCATTATTGCATACTTATCTGAGAGTTCCATAACCTCAGCAAATTCACCACTTAATTCTGGCTCTATAGTAGCTACCTTACCTTCAATAATATTACCAGTTGAACCATTTAATGAAATCCAATCGCCTTCATGGTATTCATGGTCTCCAACGGTTAACGTTCTGGTTTTATAATTTATTTTTAAAGCACCTGCTCCAGATATACAACATTTCCCCATACCTCTTGCTACAACAGCCGCATGCGATGTCATACCACCTCGTGCAGTTAAAATACCTTTAGCAATATTCATCCCTTCTAAATCTTCTGGAGACGTTTCAATACGAACTAGAATACTGTTTTTATATTTATCGGCTTCATCAGCAAAAAACACAATCTTACCTGTTGCTGCACCTGGTGATGCTGGCAAACCTTGAGCTATAATATTAGCTCTTTTTAAAGCATTTGGGTCGAAAACTGGATGCAAAAGCTCGTCTAATTTATTTGGTTCTATTAAAAGCAAGGCTTCTTTTTCATCTATCATTTTCTCTTTTAATAAATCCATCGCAATTTTTACCATGGCTGCACCTGTACGTTTACCGTTTCTGGTTTGTAAAATCCAGAGTTTTCCATCTTGAATGGTAAACTCCATATCTTGCATATCGCGATAATGCTTTTCTAAAATATCTTGATAGGTGTTTAATTCTTCAAAAATAGATGGCATTAATTCTTCTAAAGAAGGATAATTTTCAACCCTATCTGCTTCTTCAACTTTTGCTAATTCTGCCCAACGTTGAGATCCTAATTGAGTAATTTGTTGTGGTGTTCTCACCCCAGCAACTACATCTTCGCCTTGTGCATTAATTAAATATTCTCCATTAAACACATTTTCACCTGTACCAGCATCACGTGTAAAACAAACACCTGTTCCAGAGTTCTCCCCCATATTACCATAAACCATGGCTTGAACATTTACGGCTGTCCCCCAATCTGCAGGATAACCATTCATGTTTCTGTAATACACAGCTCGACTACCATTCCAACTATTAAACACGGCTATGATTGCTCCCCAAAGTTGATCCCAAGGATTAGTTGGAAAATCATGTCCTGTTCTTTTTTTAACAGCATCTTTGAAATCATAGACTAAATCTTTTAAATCTTGAATAGTGAATTCTGTATCTAACTCAATATTTCTTTTTTCTTTAAGATGCTCCATGATTTCTTCAAACGGATCGATATCTTCTTTTGAAGCTGGTTTCATTCCTAAAACCACGCCACCATACATTTGAATAAAACGACGATACGAATCCCAAGCAAATTGTTCGTTATTGGTTTTCTTTGCTAAGCCAAGTACAACCTCATCATTCATTCCTAAATTTAAAACCGTATCCATCATTCCTGGCATAGACACTCTAGCACCAGAACGTACAGACACTAATAACGGATTGTCTTTATTGCCAAAAGTTGTGCCCATTAAAGATTCTATATTAGTTATTGAAGCTTCCACTTCCTCTTTAATCATATCAACAACAGCATCTTTACCTAGTAAATTATATTCAGTACAAACCTCAGTTGTAATTGTAAATCCTGGTGGAACAGGAATTCCTATAGCACTCATTTCTGCTAAATTCGCTCCTTTACCGCCTAGTAAGTTCTTCATTTTACTGTTTCCATCAGCTGCCTTGTCTCCAAATTTGTAAACTCTAGGCTTTACATTTTCAAGTATTTCCATAATATTAATTTTTAAATTTCTTTTTGTTAAAAGGACAAGTAAAAGTAGAATTTATAGGAAGGAATATTTATGATAAAAATCATGTAATCAGTGAATCATACAACATACTCTTAATTTTTAGTATTTAAAATTTAAAAATCTCTTTTTTATTAACTTTAAAATTGATAAATTCATAAAAAAGTAAATAAGAAGTCACTATCTAAAAACGAAAAGCACTTTCAAAAAAAAATGAAAATGCTTTTCTCTTCAAATAAAAAATAAAGTCTATACAAACTTTAGTTTTTCGTCCATTTTTTTGTACGCTTTACTTACTGTTTTTTTCATTAACACCGAAACAATTAACGCTATTATAAATAAGCCTGCAAAGACTTCTAAAGTAGTGTCTAATGATCCTGTTACATTTTTAACCACATCATAAATTGTAGGACCAACAATACCTGCGAGTGCCCAAGCCGTTAATACCATACCGTGAATAGCACCTAATTGTTTTGTACCAAATAAATCTCCTAAAAATGCTGGTAAAGTTGCAAAACCGCCACCGTACATGGTAATTACAGTAAATAAGACTACTAAGAATGTTATTTCCATGGATATTTTTGGTAAGAAATAAAATGCAAGTATTTGAAACACAAAGAATATAATATAGGTATTTGTGCGTCCTAAATAATCTGAAAGGCTTGACCATAAAATTCGCCCCAAACCATTAAACACACCTATTAAACCAACAATAGTTGCAGCTTCCATAGGTGTATAATTTAGTTTTTCTTGCATCATTGGACTTGCTGCTGAAATGATGGCGATACCGCAAGCAATATTTATAAACATCATAATCCAGATGTAATAAAAACGTGAGGTCTTTAATGAGGCATTGGCATCGATATTAGAAATATCGGCTTTTATGGTCTTACCTTCACCAGATTTAAAACCGTCTGGTAAATAGCCTTCTGGTGGTTTTTCAATATATCTAGCAGATGATAATATTAAAATCATATAAATAATTCCTAAAATATAAAAGGCATTTGATACACCAATAGCATCAAAAAGTGATTGCATTACAGGGCCGAATATTAAGGCGGCAAAACCAAATCCCATTATTGCCATTCCTGTTGCTAAACCACGTTTGTCTGGAAACCATTTTACCAATGTGCTTACTGGTGTAATGTAACCAAGTCCTAAACCAATACCTCCAATAACACCATAGCAAAGATAAAACAGCCATAAAGATTCTAATTGAACCGCTAAACCTGAGCCTAAAATACCAACACCATAAAAAATCCCTGCAGTGGTACCACTTATTCTTGGCCCTACTTTTTCTACCCAACGCCCTAAAAATGCCGCTGATAAGCCTAATAATAAAATGGCAATCTTAAACGCCCATTTTATTACACTTCCATCTACATCAAAAATATCTTTTACAGGATTTGTCATTACCGAATAGGCATAAACAGACCCTATTGAAATATGAATTCCAACAGCCGAAGCAGCAATTAACCAACGGTTTTTAAGTTTTTGTGTTTTCATAATATTTACAATTTAAGTGTCAATTTTAAAAACACTTTTAATTAATCTTTACTTCTTTAAAGTAGGGTTTTAATATCTCTGAGGCTGCTTGTAACTCTTCTTCGGTGTTTTCGCGAGCATCTTTAAGTTGATACTCCCAACCTAAAGCTTCCCATTTATGAATACCTAATTTATGATACGGTTGAATTTCAATTTTCTCAATAGTTTTATAATCTTTGAAATGTTTGCCCAAGGCATGCAAAATTTCTGGTTTACTGGTAATTTCTGGGATTAGAACATAGCGCAACCACATTTTTTTTCCTGAATCTTCTCTGTGTTTTGCTAAATTAAAAGCGATTTCTTTATTGGGTTTTCCTGTTAATGCTACATAACCAACTTCTGTCATGTGTTTGATATCCAACATAATTAAATCTGCATAATCATCTAATAACTCTTTTGAAAAATGATTTAATATTCTGCCATTAGTATCAATGTTGGTATGGATGCCTTCCTCTTTTAATCTTTTAAAAAATGGAATTAATGCTTTTGATTGTAGTAAAGGTTCGCCACCAGAAACAGTAACACCTCCTTTTTTCCCGAAGTATGGTTTCATTTTAAGTGCCATTTGTACCAACTCTTCAATATGATATTCTTTACCTCCTGAGGTTTCAATAGAATCTGGATTATGGCAATACAAACATTTTAGTTTGCAACCTTGTAAGAATACAATAAAGCGTATTCCTGGACCATCGTGAGTACCAAAAGATTCGATGGAATGTACTTTTAATATATTTTCGGTTGTTTTGATACGTTTTGTTTTTAGTTAAGCATCTGAATAAAATTGACTAATTCTTTATTCAGATGCTTTTTCAAAATATTAACAAAGTTTACATGGATTCATGAAAAGAACGTGTAATAACTTCTAATTGCTGCTCTTTAGTTAATCTAACAAAGTTTACAGCGTAACCAGAAACACGAATAGTTAATTGTGGATATTCTTCTGGGTGTTCCATAGCATCTAATAGGGTTTCCTTATTTAGCACATTCACATTAATATGTTGTGCATTTCTAGAAAAATAACCATCTAAAATAGTTGCTAAATTTTCTATTTGATCCTTTTTATTAGCACCTAAAGATTTTGGCACAATAGAGAAGGTATTTGAGATACCATCTTGAGAATCTTCATAATTAATTTTAGCTACCGAATTTAATGATGCAATGGCTCCATTAGAATCGCGCCCGTGCATTGGGTTTGCACCTGGTGCAAACGGTATACCTTTAGCTCTTCCATCTGGTGTTGCTCCTGTTTTTTTACCATAAGACACGTTTGATGTAATGGTTAACACAGACATAGTTGGTTCGGCGTTTTTATAAACTGGTAATTGCTTTAATTCGTTATTAAAATCGGTAACTGCATTTGCTGCTAGTACATCTACTCTATCGTCATCATTACCATAGCATGGAAATTCGCCTTCTATTTTAAAATCAACCGTTAAACCGTCTTCATCTCTAATTGGTTTTACTTTAGCATATTTAATAGCTGAAAGTGAATCTGCTACAATAGATAATCCTGCAATTCCGTAAGCAATGTTAATTTCTGGATTGGTATCTATTAAAGCCATTTGTGCTTTTTCGTAATAGTATTTATCGTGCATGTAGTGGATAATGTTCATAGAATCATTATAAACTCGTGCTACTTCTTTCATGGCTATTTTAAAGTTAGCCATAACTTTATCAAAATCTAAATACTCACAATCACAAGCTTCAATACCATCAACCATTTGTACACCGGTTTCTTCGCATCGTCCACCATTAATAGCTAATAATAAAGTTTTAGCAAGATTTGTACGAGCTCCAAAGAATTGGATAGATTTGCCTAATTCTTGATATGATACACAACAAGCAATTCCGTAATCGTCAGAACCTCTACTTTTACGCATTAATGCATCATTTTCAAACTGAATTGAAGACGTATCAATAGAAACTTTCGCGCAATAATCTTTAAAATTTTGTGGCAAATCTTCAGACCAAAGAATCGTCATATTTGGTTCTGGTGATGGCCCTAAGTTATATAATGTGTTTAAGAAACGGAACGATGTTTTAGTCACTTTAGTTCTTCCGTCATCAAACATACCACCAATAGCTTCGGTTACCCAAGTTGGATCGCCTGCAAATATCTCGTCGTAAGCACCCATTCTTAAATGGCGTACCATTCGTAATTTCATCACAAATTGGTCGATGTATTCTTGAGCTTCTTCTTCTGTAATTAAGCCGTCTTGTAAATCGTTTTCAATATAAATATCTAAGAATGTAGATACATTACCCAAAGACATGGCCGCACCATCTTGCTCTTTTACAGCAGCTAAATAAGCCATGTAAGTCCATTGTACAGCTTCTTGTGCATTTTCTGCTGGACGCCCTAAGTCTAAATTATATTTAGCACCCAAGGCTAGCATTTCTTTTAACGCTTTTATTTGTTCAGAAACTTCTTCGCGTAAACGAATAATAGCTTCTGTCATAGGGCCAGTAATCTTTTCTAAATCTTCTTTTTTAGCTTCAATTAAAAAGTTGATGCCGTAAAGTGCCACACGACGGTAATCGCCAATAATTCTACCTCTAGCATAATTATCTGGTAAACCTGTTAAAAATCCTAAAGAGCGGAATTTTAAAATTTCTGTAGTATAAGCATCAAAAACACCATCGTTGTGTGTTTTAACATATTTTGAAAACAACTCGGTAATGGCTTCATTAGGTTGAACACCTTGCTCAGACAATGCTTTTTGAACCACTTTAAAACCACCAAAAGGTTTCATGGTTCTTTTTAATAATTCATCTGTTTGCAAACCAACAATAACCTCGTTGGTTTTATCGATGTAACCAGCGTTAAAAGCACTAACCGTTGAAATGGTTTCGGTATCTACGCAACGCACACCATTATTTTGTCTTTCTTCTTTGGTGGCTGCTTTACAAACATCCCACAACTTTTGGGTTTTAGTACTTGGGCCCACTAAAAATTCGTGTGTGCCGTGATAAGGCGTAATGTTATTTATAACAAAATCTCTTACGTTGACTTTTTTAGTCCAAATTCCGTTTTTAAATTGTTTTACTTCCATTGTTTTATCTTATTAATATTTTGTAAAATCTTTGTATATCTTCTCAATATTCAAAGGTAACTACAGTAATTAATTTTAAAACTGACTTTTATCAGTAAACAACTTAAAACAAGGTTTTTAAAGAGCATTTTATTTACGAAAACGTTTGAAATAAAAACCTTTATAAATAAAAAAATCAGTGTTTTTATCTAATCTTAAAACATCCATCAACGGATGCTAGATTTTTAATTATTTTTAATATAAGAAGTGATAGTTTTTTTGCATTATTCGTAATAATTAAAAAAATATAGATCTTTTTCTCAATTTTATTCAAAATTATATATGTTATAGGTAAAAAAATGATTTTTAATTTTAAAAATCAGTCCATTTACATGGTATTTATTTAGTGAATTTGAAAATCACTTTTAATTTCATACTTTGCAAGACTACTAAGTACAAATAGCAAATGACAAAGATTACACGAATTTTTGATTTTCCATATTATCAATTAGACACCTATAATTTAGAAAAAGCATTCACCACAAAATACAATGGAGAATGGCAATCAATTTCAAGTCAAGAATACGTAAATCAAGCCAATGCTATAAGTAGAGGCTTATTGCGTTTAGGCGTACAACCAAATGATAAAATTGCAGTTATTTCATCAACTAACAGAACCGAATGGAATGTGTTAGATATTGGTGTTTTACAAGTTGGTGCTCAAAACGTGCCTATTTACCCCACTATTTCTGCTGAAGATTACGAGTATATTTTAAATCATTCTGAAGCCACTTACTGCTTTGTATCGGATGCAGAAATCATAAAAAAATTAAACACTATAAAAAGCAATACTAATCTTAAAAATGTATATACTTTTGATGATATTTCTGGAGAAAATAATTGGAATGAAGTTTTTAAATTAGGAGAAGATAATACCAATCAAAACGACGTTGAATCTAGAAAGAAAGCTGTTAAACCTAACGATTTAGCAACCTTAATTTATACTTCTGGAACTACTGGACAGCCTAAAGGTGTTATGCTATCGCATAACAATTTAGTTTCAAATGTTTTGGATAGCGAAAAACGAGTACCTTTTCATTATGGTAAATCTAAATCTTTAAGTTTTCTTCCTGTTTGTCATGTATTTGAACGTATGATTTTGTATTTATACCAATACTGTGGTGTAGAAATTTATTTTGCAGAATCTATTGAAACTATTAGCGATAATCTTAAAGAGGTTAAACCAAATGTAATGACTGCTGTTCCTCGACTTTACGAAAAAGTATATGACAAAATTATAGCAAAAGGTAGCGATTTAACTGGCATTAAAAAGATGCTTTTCTTTTGGGCTGTTAAAGTAGGTTTGAAATATGAACCTTATGGTAAAAATGGCTGGTGGTACGAAAAGCAACTCAAATTAGCACGAAAACTTATTTTTAGTAAATGGAAAGCAGGCCTTGGTGGAAATTTAGATTTAATGGTATCTGGTAGCGCAGCTCTTCAACCCAGGTTAACGCGCGTATTTGCAGCTGCTGAAATGCCAATTATGGAAGGCTATGGGCTCACAGAAACATCGCCAGTAATATCGGTAAACGATCAACGTAATGGCGGATTTAGAATTGGTACTGTTGGTAAAGTGATTGATAATGTTGAAGTAAAAATTGCTGAAGATGGTGAGATTTTAGTTAAAGGTCCAAATGTAATGCAAGGCTATTTTAAAGATCCCGAAAAAACAGCTGAAGTAATGACTGGCGATTATTTTCATACGGGAGATATTGGTGAAATTTGTAGCGAAGGATTCTTGAAAATTACCGACCGAAAAAAGGAAATGTTTAAAACTTCTGGCGGAAAGTACGTAGCACCAGCCTTAATTGAAAACCGATTTAAACAATCTCGATTTATTGAACAAATAATGGTTATTGGCGAAGGCGAAAAAATGCCAGCTGCATTAATTCAGTTAAATTTTGAATTTGTTGAAGAATGGGCTAAACGACATAACATCTCTTTTAATTCTAAAGAAGATATTATTACAAATCAAGCTTTGCACGATAGAATTCAAGAAGAAATAGACGAAGCAAACACCAACTTTGGTAAATGGGAGCAAATAAAAAAGTTTGAAATCACACCAGATATTTGGGCTATTGACTCTGGACATTTAACACCAACCATGAAAATGAAACGAAAAGTTATTAAAGAAATTTATAAAGA
>NZ_CAXIBN010000087.1:0-13187 GCF_964021735.1 uncultured Wocania sp.
GCAAGCCCATTTGGCATGTCGAGTTCTTAACCTAAATATTCGTTAATTCGTAGCTAATTTATTTATATTTACAACATGCAAATTCCAGAAGAAAAAAAAATATATTTCGCATCCGATAACCATTTAGGAGCACCAACACAAGAAGCCTCTCGTCCTCGCGAAAAAAAATTCGTCGCATGGCTAGACCATATAAAACACGATGCTGCTGCCATATTTCTGTTAGGCGATTTATTCGATTTTTGGATGGAATACAAAAAAGTAGTTCCAAAAGGTTTTACACGAACTCTCGGAAAACTTGCCGAAATATCAGATTCAGGAATTCCAATTTATTATTTTGTTGGTAACCACGATCTTTGGATGAATGGCTATTTCGAAGAAGAACTCAATATTCCTGTATATCACAAACCCAAAGAGTTTACCTTTAATAACAAAACCTTTTTAATTGGCCATGGCGATGGTTTAGGACCTGGAGACAAAGGTTATAAACGCATGAAAAAAGTATTTACAAATCCGTTTTGTAAATGGCTATTCCGTTGGTTACACCCAGATTTAGGTGTACGAATGGCACAACATTTATCGGTAAAAAACAAATTGATTTCTGGCGACGACGATGCCAAATTTTTAGGCGAAGATAACGAGTGGTTAGTCCAATATTGTAAAAGAAAGCTAGAAGACAAACATCACGATTTTTTTGTATTTGGGCACAGGCATTTGCCTTTAAATATAGACCTCAACGAAAACTCTAAATACATTAATTTAGGGGATTGGATTCATTATTACACTTATGGGGTTTTTAATGGGGAAAATATGGAATTAAAAGAATATTAATCCTCATTTTCACTAGCCTCAACATCTTCGGTTAAATCTAACTCTCTTAATTCTCTATTTTTAACCCCCATTATAGCGACAATAATAAGAGTTACTGTACCACCAAGCACAACAGCCAAAGGCGCACCAAAAATTCTTGCAGCTATACCACTCTCAAGAGCTCCAAGTTCGTTAGAAGATCCTACAAACATAGAATTAACTGCTCCTACTCGTCCACGCATAGCATCAGGGGTTTTAAGTTGAAGAATAGTTTGTCGAACTACCATCGAAATACCATCGAAAACACCCGAAAAGAACAATGCTAAAACACTTAACCATAGTAGTTTTGAGGCTCCAAAAATTATCATAAAGACACCAAAACCAAAAACCGATATAAGTAATTTCTTTCCTGTATTTTTTGTAATAGGAATATAAGTTGTCGCTAACATAGTTATAATACTTCCTGAAGAAAGTGCCGCATTCAATATACCAAAACCTTTTGGTCCTGCATCCAAAATATCTGTCGCAAATACAGCAAAAATCGCAACAGCTCCTCCAAACAAAACAGCAATCATGTCTAAAGTTAATGCGCCTAAAATAACTTTGTCATTAAACACAAAACTAAGTCCAGCTTTTAGACTTTCTTTTACCGATTCATTAATGTTTTTGTTCAAAATTGGTTTTTTACCTATCTGTAACACTAGTGCTAATGCTAACATTACTAAAAGAAATATAATCCCAAGTGTGTAATGAACACCTATCCAAGCAATTAAAAAACCACCACACAATGCACCAAAAACATTAGCCCCTTTCCATGTGCTACTACTCCATGTTGCAGCGTTAGGATATATTTTTTTAGGAACAAGAAGTGCTATAAGTGAAAAAATAGTTGGTCCAAAGAAAGCTCTTAAAACTCCACCAAAAAATACTAATCCATAAATTCCGTATAAAATTGTATTTGTTTCCCATGAGGATTCTATTTTATCCGAAGTCAACCAAAACAATCCAAAACTTATTAAAGAAAATAATGTAATGCAAATTGCAAATAGATTTCGTTTTTCTTTTTTATCTACAATATGTCCAGCAAAAGGGGCAAGAAAAAAAGCAGGTAAAAATTCGCAAAGACCAATAACTCCTAATGAAAGCGGATCTTTAGTCAGTTCATACACTTGCCATTCAATAACAATAAACTGCATAGACCAGCCAAAAACTAAGGCAAAACGCAGAAATAAAAAAATGTTGAATTCTTTAATACGTAAGGCTGCGTAAGGATCTGTTTTAGCCATTTATTAAGCTTTAATATCTCGTAATTTTAATTGAAGTGATACGTTTTCTCTAAACTCGTTTTCATCAATAGAATATACTGCTTTAAAGGGTTTTTTATCTGAAATAATATCAAACTTATCGCCCATACCAAATCCAATACAAACAATGCTTTTAGAGGAATCTGATTGAGTTGCTGTTAGTCTTAAATGGGTCTTATCTGCTCCTACGCATTTGCCATATCCAGAATCGATTAAGTTTTCAGTCATAAAAACAGGTGTCATATTTGCTGGCCCGTAAGGTGCAAACTGTTTTAAAATTCTGTAAAACTTTGGCGTAATATCTTTTAAACTAATTTGAGCATCAATTTTAATTTCTGGGGTTAACAAATTCCTATCAATTGTTTTTTCTACTTCTTCTTCAAAAGCCTTTTTAAAAGCTTCATAATTTTTTTCTTCAAGCGTTAAACCCGCAGCATATTTGTGTCCTCCAAATTGTTCGATATGTTGGCTACACGCTTCAATAGCATTATATACATCAAATCCACGAACAGAGCGTGCTGAGGCCGCTAATTTTTCGCCACTTCTTGTAAATACTATGGTTGGTCTGTAATAGGTTTCTGTTAATCTAGAAGCCACAATACCAATAACACCTTTATGCCAATTTTTGTGGTAAACAACAGTAGTAAAACGGTTCTGTTCTTTTTGGTCTTCAATTTGTTTAAGAGCTTCTTCTGTAATTTGCTTATCTGTTTCACGTCTATCTAAATTATATTCATCAATTTCAGAAGCATATTGTTGGGCTTTATCATGTTCTTCTTCAGTTAATAAAGTCACCGCATAATTACCATGTTTCATGCGTCCAGCTGCATTAATTCTTGGAGCCACTATAAATACGACATCGGTAATGGTGAGTTCGGTTTTTTTTACCTGATTTAAAATGGCTTTTATTCCAGGTCTTGGGGCTGAATTAATAACTAAAAGTCCAAAATGGGCCAACACTCTGTTTTCTCCATCAATAGGAACAATATCTGCCCCTATTGCAGTGGCTACTAAATCTAAATACTCGGTTAAATCTTCAACGGTTTTTCCTTCTTTTGATGCTAATGCCTGAATGAGTTTAAAGCCCACTCCGCAACCGCATAGCTCTTTATATGGATAATTACAATCTTCTCGCTTAGGGTCTAATACTGCTGCTGCTTTTGGTATATCTATACCTGGTCTATGATGGTCGCATATAATAAAATCGATACCTAATTTTTTTGCGTGTGCTACTTTGTCGACCGATTTAATACCACAATCTAAAGCAATAATAAGCGAAAAATCATTCTCTAAAGCAAAATTTATTCCTTTATAGGAAATACCGTATCCTTCATCATATCTGTTTGGAATATAGGTATGAACTAGTGGATATTTTGTTTTTAAATAGGTTGACATTAAAGAGACGGCTGTTGTACCATCAACATCGTAATCACCATATACTAAAATATTTTCTTTATTGGCAATGGCTTTTTCTATACGCTCAACTGCTAAATCCATATCTTTCATTAAAAACGGATCGTGCAAATCGTTTAAGCTTGGTCTAAAGAATGTTTTAGCGTCTTCAAAAGTTTCAATACCGCGTTGTAATAAAAGGGTTGCAATAGTAGTATCTACTTGCAATGCTTTTTTTAGAGACGCTATTTTACTGGCTTCTGGTTTTGGCTTAAGTGTCCAACGCATTTTTCAACTACTCCTTTAGTCTAATTCTATTTTTAAACGCTTCTTTATCGTCTATTAAAACCTTGATGTAATAACGTTTCTTTGGTAAATATCCTAAATTATAATTTAAAACACCTCTTTTAAAATTATAATAATTATGAGTTTCATAAACTTTAGTTTCATCTTCTTGGTCAACAATAAGGACTTTAACATGGGCTTCATTATTAGAAAAATAATCTAACGTTATTGGTCCTAATGTTCTACTCGGGAACATAGCAATAGATGGGGTATTATCTAATTCGTATTCTATATCTGGTTGCACAGAAAAGTTATAAATTAAATGACTTCCGAAATCTGAGTCAAAATGCTTTATGGCATTACCCAATGTGTCTAACAGTTTTACATTACCTCTACCATCTTTAGCATTAAACCAAAATTCTAATCCGTTGCCTTTACTATCATCAAAAACAAAACTATAATGCCCTTGCTTAAGGTTAATAGTATCTCTATATATTGTATTTGGTTTCATGTTTACAGAATCTTTTTCAAAAAAGATATTCCCAAAACTATCTTTTATGCTATATGAATTCTCATTAGGCTTTTTATTAGTTTCGTAATATACAATGATGCTTTCTGGTAATATATTAGGGCGACTATAAATGGACTTTAAATTATTATCTGCCTTAAATGCATCTTTTTTCCCGTTTGGTTTAGATAGTTGTACATAAAAATTAGCTGATGTCTTTTTATTAAAAACTTCTGTTGGAAGTGTTATTATTGCTGTTTGGTTAAATGGGATATTTCCAGTCCACTTAAACTTTTCGGGCTTTTCTCCTTCAATAAAATAAACAATATCCATTTTTTTTAATGGTGCTTTCCCATTGTTTTTAACTCTAATTACTGGTAATCCTCCAAATGGATTTTTCCTTGAATGCGCTAAACTTACAGAGGGTTGGATAATGTCTAATAAAGTAACATCGTTTGTCGCATTAGGCTTTTCATATTCTATAAGGTAAGTTGTTAATAGCTCATTAGCACTAGGTTTTTCGGTCTCATAGGGTTCCATATTTAATTCAACCGTAAAAGCCTCATTAGGTTCTGTGTTTAGTAGTAGCTCATCGGGTTGCAACAAATATCCTGGGCACCAATTGGCTCGGTCAAAAATCCATGTCCCTGCTTGAGGATATAAAGGATTATCTCCACATTCCATCCATAAGTTTTTACGATTTACAAGTTCTCCATTAAAAAGAATATCGCGATACTTACTACAAAATTCTCCACAACCATTGGCATCCATACCGTGTCCTGTTTGATGCACTTTAATGATTGAAAAATCTGTTTTCGAATTAGCTTTTATTGTTTTTGGTGTTAAATAATTTTCTATAGGATCTGATACGTCACCATACTTAAAATTGCCATCATAAATTTTATGAATTGCAATAGGATTAGCAACTGGGTTTCCATAGGTGATTTCGAAATCTACAGTAACTTTCCAACCTCTTGTTTTATTGTCTTCGTACCCCGTATGGATATAATCTATTTCTACTTTGTCTCTTAGTATTTTGCTAAAATCTGTAACATCTACTTGCCATTTAAAATGCCAATCTTTTTGAAATCGTCCTCCATAAGGTGTAAGCATTCTAGCAATTTCGTAAACTGTGGAGTCGTTTTTAGATCGTGCTTTTATATGGTCGACATAATCCCAATCTGCACAACGCATTTTGTCTGGGCATTCGAATGTTAAGTTTAAAATGATACGTCTTATTTTTTTGTCTTTACCAGGAAATAATGCCATGCGTTTATAACTATTACTTCCTTTTGAAGGATCGGTAACAATAACTTCTTCTTGATGAGATATAACGTGGGTTTTTTGTTGTGAATAGCTTAAAAAGCTTATTAACAATACAATTAACAGGAGGTTTTTATTCATTACTTATTGTGCTTTTATGAAAGTGAACTTCTATATTTAATTTAGCAAATTGACGAAACATTTCCATAACGCCACAGTATTTTTCTATAGATAAATTGACTGCTTTTTGAAGTTTTTTTTCGTCTAAATCTGATCCGTAAAAATGGAAATGCATATCGACTTTATCATAGTATTTAGGGTGTTCTTCGGTTAAATTGGCATCAATATCTATTTTAAAATCATCAACTTCAAGTTTCATCTTTTTTATTAAAGATGCGACATCTAAACCCGAGCAACCTGCTAAACCAGAAAGCATTAGTGCCTTAGGGCGATAGCCTTCACTATTTCCTCCGTTTTCTTCTCCTGCATCTATAAATAAGTTATGTCCTGACGGATTGGTACTCTCAAATCGCATATTTCCTAACCATTTTGTAGTAACTTGATTCTTCATTTTTATAAATTATTTTTTTGTTTCTTGTAGTTTCAAAAATACTACTTAAATACTTAAAACTAGAATCTTGCTATTATTATGAAATCTTTTTTTAAACTAATATTATTATTTCTAACATTATCTGTTACCAGTCAAACAAAAAATTTTACTTCAGAAATTTATAGAACATATAATAACTATAAAGAATCTAGCTTGAATAAAAGACGCTTAAAGCATCAAGATATTCAGCCTTTAATTAATGCGCTTAAAAACAAACCAGATTTTACAGTAAATAAAGTGGGAGAATCTATTGAAGGACGAGATTTAACCCTAATTAGTATTGGCAAAGGTAAAACCAATGTGTTTTTATGGTCTCAAATGCATGGAGACGAACCTACAGCAACACAGGCTATTTTTGATATTCTTAACCTATTAACTAGCACAGATTTTTTAGAAGAAAAAGAAACCATATTAAATAGTGTGACACTTCATTTTTTACCGATGTTAAATCCTGATGGCGCAGAAAAATATACCAGACGAAATGTTTTAGGAATAGATATTAACCGAGATGCATTACGTTTACAATCGCCAGAAGGCAGAACGTTAAAGCGTGTTAGAGATAGTCTTAATGCCGATTTTGGCTTTAATTTACACGACCAAAATATTTATTACAATGCAGAACGCACTAATAAACCTGCAACTATTTCTTACTTAGCACCTGCATATAATTATGAAAAAGATATTAATAAAGTACGTGGAGACGCTATGCGGATTATTGTTTTTATGAATAATATTATTCAAAAATATGCACCAGGACAAGTGGGTCGATATAGTGACACTTTTGAGCCTAGGGCTTTTGGCGATAATATTCAAAAATGGGGAACTAGTACTATTTTAATTGAATCTGGAGGTTATAAAAACGATGTTGAAAAACAAGAAATTAGAAAACTAAATTATGTATCTATGCTATCGGCAATTTATACTATTGCTAATAGGCAATACAAAAATATTTCTATTGCAGATTATGAAAATATACCAAGAAACGACAGTAAATTATTCGATTTAAAAATTGAGAATGCAACCTATAATTTATTAGGAAAACCTTATAAAATTGATATTGGTGTGAAGCGTTATGAAATTGATAATACAGATCATACCGATTATTACAATGTTGGAAGAATTGTAGATCAAGGCGATTTATCAACTTATTATGGCTACACCACTTTTAATGCAGAAGGTTATACTATTGTGGAAGGAAAAATATATTCTAAAGTGTTTGAAACTGTTGATGACATTTCGAATTCAAAAGTTTATAAACTCTTAAAATCAGGTTACACTTATATAAAAGTAGAAGGATTGCCAGAACATAATATAGAAGCTACAAAACCTATTCATTTAGTTAAAACAGATTACAAGTTACCAGAGTTTAAAATAAAACCAGGTGTTAATCCCTCATTTATATTACAAAAAAACGGTATTAATGAATATGCTGTAATTAATGGTTTTTTAATTGATTTGAAAGCTAAAAATAGCGCACTTAAAAATGCTTTAATTTATAGATAGCTTTTAATAATTATCGCGAAGCCACTCAAAAATTAATTGCATACGTTTTTTTACGTCTATGGTAGTTTTTCGATAATGGTTATTCATAAAACTAAAAATTAATGTTTCTCCTGAATTTGTAATTAAATAACCGCTTAACGAATAATTATTGCCTAAAGTTCCCGATTTGGCATAAATATAAGGTTTGTTTTTGCCCGAATAATAATTTTTTAAAGTCCCCGATTCTCCACCAACAGGAAATAGATTATATAACCGTTGTTGTGGCATTTGGTTGTATAACTTTGTAAGCACTTGCACAAAAGATGTTGGCGTAAACAAATTATATCGGCTTAACCCAGAACCATCAACCCAACGTGGTTTTTGTTTTAAATCTTTTAATTGATTGTTTAAAATAGTATCTCTAATTTTTTTTGAACTCAATGTATCTGAAAGTGTTGAAGATGCCAAAATTAACATCTGTTCTGCTAAAAAATTATCGCTAACAAGCATCATGCGTTTATATAAAGAATCGGATGGAATGCTATAAGCTGTATGGGTTAGCTCTTTACCTGCATACTTAGAAATTGACACCTTATTTGGCAAGATATAATTCCACAACTTCTTTATTAACAAAGAGTCAATAACCATAGGTACTTCAATCGTGTCTTTTCTTTTTTGGTTGTAATAAAATGTGTTATCGTTATAATTTCTTCTTCTGTTAGATTCTGAAAAATGAATATGATTTTTTAATGCCTTAGGAATACTTTGTAAACTATCTTGATTACTAATAGTAACCACATTACCATACATTGGGAAACTACTTTTTTCTGGACTAAAATACGTGTCGTAGTCTTCCCAAGCCCAACCAGGACCGAATTTTTCATCTTCTAAATTACCTAAAACCACATTTACTTTTTTATAATTTTCTGCCATTTTTAATGCGGTACTATCATTAAAAAAAGGATGAAGAAATGTTGGGTTTCCTGTTCCTTGAATGGTAATGGTATCATTTTCTACACCGTATTTAAACGCTGGTATTTGTGCTGGTAATACCTGTAAAGCAGTATATAAAGTAAATATTTTGGTGTTGCTTGCTGGCGTAAAGTATTTATCGGCATTATAATTAAATACGGTATCTTTTGTTTTAGGATTATAAACTAATAATCCTGTGAATTGATTGTTGTAAAAGCTATTATCTAAGTTTTTAGCAATATAATGGGATTTGCAACTGCTCAATAACAGGGCCAATAAGCACAAATAAATTAGTTTACTTTTTGAGGCACTCATAATTTCAGGAACTTTAATTTCTAAATAACTGTTAAACCAATAGCATTAAAATCTTCGAAAACTGAATCAGTGGGGTCAATATTAGAAATGATAGCATCAATCTCTTGAATAGGTACAACGGTATGCCTTTTTGCAGACATAAGTTTGCTATTAATACACATCACTACAATATGATTTGAGGCATGAATCATACTTCTTTTTATACGAGACACATCCCAATCTTGTTCCGTTAAACCTCTTTTCACATTTATTCCGTCTACACCCATAAAACAAATATCGGCACTAATATTATAAATAGAAGTCACTAAATCTATCCCAACAGTAACTTGTGCTGCTTTATTTAATTTTCCACCCATAAATATAACCTCTATTAAAGGATGATAAGATAGCTGTGTAGCAATGGGTAAACTATAAGTATAAACAGTAGCATTTATATTTTCTGGAATAATTTTAGCTAATTCTAAATTCGTTGAACTTCCACTCATAATAATAGCTTGTCCATCATGAATTAGCTTTACTGCTTTTTTAGCAATCTTCTTTTTCTTATCAATATCAGCACTACTTCTTTCATCATAAGATAATATTCTACTTTCCTTTAATAAAGCACCGCCATGGACTTTATATACCAAGTTTTTAGACTCTAACTCTTTTAAGTCTCGCCTAATGGTATCTTCAGACACAAGTAATTCTTCACTCAGCTTAGTGGATAGCACTTTTTTATTTGCTTTTAACTTATCTAAAATAGCATGATGCCTTTCTTGCTTTAACATAATTTCCATCAAATATTCACTAAATATGCAACAAACAAATCAATATTGCAAAAAACACGTAATAAAAACGCATAAAAACGCATAAAAACGCAAATTAATTATTATATTTGAGTGACTATTAATTCAAATTCTATTTTATGAGAAAAAAAACGACCCTCTCTTTTCTTGTTTTTTTTGCCGCTACATGCAGTTTTTTGTTTGCTCAGAACATAACTGTAAGTGGTCAAGTAACTGATGCTTCTAGCGTTCCGTTACCAGGTGTAAACATTCAAGTAAAAGGTACAAGCAATGGAACCTCAACTGATTTTGATGGAAATTATTCTATTTCTGCAAATCAAGGTGATGTATTAATTTTTTCTTTTGTTGGTTTTAAAACAAAAGAAGTCTCTGTAACAGGAACAAAACTAGATACATCTCTAGAAGAAGATGCAAGTAAACTAGACGAAGTTGTTATTACTGCGTTTGGTGTTGCTAAAAAACAGAAATCTTTAGGGTATTCTGTAACACAAGTAAATGCTAATGATGTTAATTTGACTGGTCAAAACAATGCTCTTGAAGCACTTCAAGGACAAGTTGCTGGTGTACAAATTAACAGAACTTCTGGGTCTGCTGGTGGTGGTGTTGATATTTTAATTAGAGGTGTCACTTCAGTTAATCCTTCAAGAAGTAATCAACCTTTAATTATTGTTGACGGTTTAGCACTTAATAATGATACGTTTTCTGGTGAAGTAAGACCAAGTTCAGGATCTAATTCCCCAAACAGTGCTGAACAATTTGCATTTTCTAATAGAGCAGGAGATATCAACCCTGAAGATATAGAAAGCTATAGTGTTTTAAAAGGCGCTGCTGCTACAGCACTTTATGGTGTTAGAGCTTCAAATGGCGCCATTATTATTACCACAAAAAAGGGTAAACTAGGCAAAGCTAAAATAAGTTTAACAGCCTCTACTACTTTTAGAGATGTTAAAACAACTCCTGATGATCAAACTGAATATCGTGAAGGTTTTTCTAATCTTCCTAGAACCTTATACACTCCAGAAACTGATATTGGTTTTACAAGGTTGGGAGGAACTTCCTTTTATTCTTGGGGGCCAAAATTTAGCGATGATTCTGCAACTTTAGGCAATGGCGATGTTATAGATTTATCGAATGATGCTTACTACAGTCCTTATGACATTTTTAGAACAGGTGTAAACAAACAAATAAATTTAAGTGTTAGTGGTGCTACAGGTGTTATGGATTACTTTTTGTCTGTTGGAAATAGTAGTGATGATGGTATTTTACCAAATACAGATTATGAAAAAACGAATCTAAGATTAAAAGCAGGTTATAAAATTACTGACAATTTCAATATTAATAGCTCTATTTCTTTCACAAACTCTGGAGGTAGAAGGGCAAATGGTGGAGATAAATCGGTTATGAGTGCGCTTTCTTATTTTTCAGGAACATTCCCAATTAATGACTACCAAAATCCAGACGGATCTGAACGTGATTATTCTTTTGGAATTATTGACAACCCAAGATATTTAATGGAAACCAGTAGTCTTGTTGACAATGTTAATCGTTGGGTAGGTAATGCTACATTTAATTGGCAACCAAAAGATTGGGTAAATATTACCTATGCTGCTCAAATTGATAATTATTCTGATAGACGTAATCGTTACGTTGGTCCAGATTTAGACGGTGGTTCGCAAGTTGGTGGTTTTATTTTAAATCAAAATATAAATTTTACCGCTTTAGAATCTAACTTATTGGTTGCATTTACTAAAGATTGGTCTGATGATTTTACTACAGATTTAACTTTAGGTCATCAAATTTCAGACACCAAAAGAGATTATGATGAAGCACGGGGCGAAGGCTTAAACATTGCTGGAGTTAATGAAATAGGAAATACAACTAATTTCTTTATAAACAATTCAGTAACCCAATTGCGAAATATGGGTGTTTTTGGAGAACTTAAATTGGCATATAAAGACAAATTGTTTTTAACCTTAACAGGACGAAATGACTGGTTATCAACATTACCAAAAGAAAACAGATCGTTCTTTTATCCGTCTGCTAGTTTAGCCTATGACATCTCTGATCTCTTTGGGGATAGCAACGTTTTCTCTTTTGGAAAACTAAGAGCATCTTGGGCAGAAGTAGGTAAAGGTCCTGGTTTTGGAGACGTTGGTCAGTACTTTGTAGTTGATGGCGATTTCCCATTTGGTGGTTCTGGCGGATACAGAAGAAGCACAAGGCTCGGAGATTTAGCTATTAAACCTGAAAGTAATAAATCTACAGAATTTGGTGCAGATTTACGTTTTTTTGATAGCCGTATTCGTATAGATTATGCCTACTTTAAAACTAAAGTTGAAGATCAAATTTTTAATGTTGGTACAGCTTATTCTTCTGGACTATCTGCTATTACAAGAAATGCGGGAGATTATGAGGTATTTGGACATGAGTTATTATTAAGCGCAGATATTATTAGAAAACCAGACTTTAAGTGGAACATCATTTTAAATTGGTCTACAAGTGAGGGTAATGTCCTTAACATTCCTGATGATATTGAGTCTATTATATTTGCAAACTCAGGCTTTGCTGGTGTAACATCTGAAATTAGAGAAGGCGACAAAATGGGTAACTTATATGGTTACAAATGGCGCTATGAAAATGGAGAACGCTACATTGGTAGCGACGGTTTACCTCGTGTTAACCTAGACGAAAGAGTCATTGTTGGTAATGCATTTCCTGATTTTATATCTTCTGTTAATAACAGTTTTAAATGGAAAGGTATTGGGTTTAATTTTGTGTTAGAATACAAAAAAGGTGGTGATCTTTACGATTCGGGTATGCGTAATTCCATTAGAAATGGTGTTCGTGGAATTACAGCTTTTCGTAATGTAGATACCATATTAGATGGTGTTATGGACGATGGTAACGGTGGCTTTACTCCTAATACTATCGAAACAACTATCGATCAAAACTACTACAGAAGTTCAACACGTTACAATAGAGCCTCAGAAATTTTAGTTCAAGATGCTTCTTGGGTAAAGCTTAGAAACATAGGTTTGTCTTACGATTTTGGATCCAATGTTACTAATAAATTAAAAGTTGATAAACTTAGTTTTAACGTTAGTGCTAATAATATTTTATTATGGACACCATTTGATGGATTCGACCCTGAAGGCAATCAGTATAGCGCAGGAAGTAATGTTTATGGATTTACAGGGTTGAGTATCCCTTTGAGTCAGAGTTTTTCTTTTGGTCTTAATGTAATATTTTAAAAAAAGAATTATGAAAAAAATTAATATAAAAACTATAATTTTAACCTTGTTTGTTATTACAATTGTTGGTTGTAGTGATGAATTTTTTGATGTGAATACACCTTCCAATACCGCTACTTTAGAAGAATTGGGAATGAAAGATTTAATAGCCCCTGTGATACATAGCACAATGGAAGGACAACGTTCGGCAGAATTAGCATTTGGAAACTA
>NZ_CAXIBN010000088.1:0-13154 GCF_964021735.1 uncultured Wocania sp.
TCATTAATCTTTAAATACTGCAACAACATAATCGTTCTAGCATCAATAATTTCATTGGAATCAATCATACCTAATGCTTCCTTAAAAGAAACTTCTAAAACTTCAATTTCCTCTCCTTCAACCTCTAATCCGCCACCATTATCAATTCTATCGGAATCTCGATACTCACCTATAAAAAGATGCACTTGCTCTCTAACAATTCCTGGTGATAAAAATACGGTACTAATAAATTTTAAGTTTGAAACATGATACCCTAACTCTTCTTGAGCTTCTCGTATCACGCAGGTTTCAGGTGATTCTCCTTCATCAACTGAACCGCCACATACCTCGATAGAATATCCTTCTGAAACTCCAGCAACATAAACCGGTATTCTAAACTGTTTAGATAAAACAACGTTTTGTGTTTCTGGATTATACAATAATATAGCTACGCCATCACTTTTGCCATATGCTTCGTGCGATAAGCGTTTCCAACTGCCTTTTTTAAATTTAAAATCGAAATCTACACGTTCTAATTTACCCCAAAATTGAGATAGTATGGTTGATGTTATGTTTTTTATTCTTTTATCTTTTTCCATCAAATTGCTCTCTAGCCTCAGTTTCTATATTCAATTGATTAACTCTGGTATCAACTTTTCGTTTAAAATCGGTATCTGCAATTGTAGCAACATTGTCTAAATACCTAACTACTTCTTGTTTTCTTATTTCTGAAAAATCTAACCCTTTCATATTTGCTTTCATTAACTCTTGCAGCATACCAAATTTAGTGTCGTAATCTTTTTTGAAATAAATATCTGGGTTTTCAAACCAATCGTCTTCCAAATCAAAATCGGTTAATCGCAATGAAATAGCCGATTGAATATTCCTAACATCACGCGATGAAAAGAATGGAAATATCTGTTGGATTTCTTTATACAAACTAGCATAAAACATATGTTCGTTAGCATCATGTATTTTATCAACCTTTTCAAAAGTTTCTAAAACACGCTCTTCTGTTGGCTTTTCAATAGCATTTAAAATATCACCCATGCTTTTAGCTAAACCTTGGTCTTCTAAATATTTGTACCCTTGCGGATTTTGCATATTCACAAAATCAGGCATGGTTTTATCAAATTTTTTCCACCAAATATAATCCTGATCTAAAAAGTCGTGTTCGGTTCGTGCGCCATCAATTTTAAAACGTCCTTGCACACGAGAAATCACCGCTTTATCAAGCATTTCTGGAAGATTGGTAAATAATCCGATAGAACTATTACCATAATTAACCGCATAAGCACCTTCTGTATATCTTAAAAAAACACCAATGACCTCTTTTACACCAGCCGAAACACCTTGTGCAGTTCGCTCTTGTAAATTGTTTTCGGCATCATCAATAGGTGCAAAAATAAGCTTTGATGGGTCTTGCAATGGCTTCATCCACTCTACCATTTTTTCAGCAGAACCACCTTGAAATGTGCTAATCAACGTATCTGGCATGGGGTGAAACAAAAACGGAATATCGAGATTATCACAATGTTCTTTAAGTCGAGTAGCAATAGCTGCAATCAACATAGATTTTCCTGTTCCAGGAATACCATAACCCATAAACACTGGCATAAAACCACCTAATTCTTGAAACGGATTCTTTTTGGCAACAAAATCATAACTCAACATGCGCTCGGTTAATCGTCGTGCAAAATGTTTTGCATCTCGATTACCTACAATTTGCTCAAATTGAATTTTATTAAACTCAATACTTTTAGCTGTACCCGAAAACACATTATTCCAACCAGAAACAGCAAATTCAGATTTTTCAAGTTTATACGTTCTGTCCTCAATCGTTTCGGTGTATTCTAAAGTACTTTTACGCAATTGAATTTCATCAATCAGTGCCTCAAAGTAAACCACCGTAAAATCAATAACGTCTTTATCTGACTTTACAATTTCAGGATGCCCTAAATACTTATCAAAATAAAACAAACTACACGAAATACCTTTTAATGGCGACATTAAAGACACCTCAGGAATTCCTGCAAATTTCTGTTTCACAACACTTAAATCATCTGAAGCATGTGGTTTTAAATCGTGTAATATTTTATACGCTGTTGCAAATAGCATAAACGCCGTTGCAGTATGCATTTTGCTTTCAAATTCACGTTTACCGTTATTATCTAAAGCCGATTTGTTTTCATTTAAACTCGATAAGCCTGAAGCATCGTAATAACTATCTTTAATCCAAATACCTAAAGTGATCCCTTCTTGCACTGCATAAAGTGTCTGATTCAAATAAATAGGAATGGCTACAGAATCTGGTAACAATCTTTTTTTTAATGCTAATATGGTTTTAGAAACCGATGTTATTTCGGCAGTATTTGTTCCATTATTAGCACGCGATAAATACAATAGTATAGATTCGTCTTTTCCATCTTTATCTCTGTTTTTGGCTCTTGAACTTTGTTCCCATTGAATACTTTTTAGGTAAGATGCTGCTTCGTCGCGAAGCATATCAAGTTCATTTAGTTTTATTGGAAATGTTGAGTTGTGTTCCATATTTTTAGTCTACAGTTTTCAGTCCCAATGTGCAGTACTGAATACTGCGACTGCGACTGTTTACTTTTTTAAATCAATTTTTAATTCTGAAATTTGAATCGGTGCTTTTTCAAGTGTATTCATAATCTCTGGTGTTTTATTATATAATAATTGAATGATTCTATGTGGAGCAAAAACGTATTTCTTCTTAAATACATCGTCCCATTTTTGTAAAATTTGCTTACTAAAAAAACCACCATCTTTAAATTCACTACTAGAACTCACCTCATCTAATTTCAATGAAATAGCGTAAGACTCTAATGGGATTTCCTTTTTAGAAATAGCTTGTAAAATGGCGTGTGTAATATCATTTTCATCTTTTGCGAATACGTTATGAATAGGTCCCAAATCAATTCGCTTTATAAGCTTTGGTAATACCTTTGGCAATTTTCTATCAATAGTGTATGCCATAGTATCTAAATTCATATCTCTATCTGCAACCGTTTTTAAAACCTCATAAATCTCATTTTTATAATCATTTATTCGGTTGCCATCATAATTAAAATACATAAAACAGATAAAGGGTCGGTTATGCGACACATCATAAAAACTCCAACTTATTAGTAAATCTCCAGCCGAATTTTCTGGAGCAGTCACAATTTTTCCTTGAACAAAACGATTAAAAATATATTCCTTTTTTACCGACGAATAATAGACTATTGATGCTGCTTGAAATAACTTACTCTTTTTTATAGACTCTTTTTTACGCATCAACGTATCTAAAAACTCTTCTCTTAAATCACTAATTGGTGTTAACTTGCCCAAATACTCGTCACGCAACTCTAAGTCATTAAACAAATACCTGAACTCCAAATAGTTTGGAAACCCAGAATGTGTCAAATCCACCTTCATATTATCCTCATCATCATACATATATTTAATACGCATGGCTTCAACAGAATACAATAACAAATCGCAATATTGCTTAAACAATTGCACCTCCACATCGTTACAAATCTTTTGACGCTGTACCGCAACAATTAATTCTTTAAAAGCAAAATCGACCATTCTATGGTAAAAAACATAGTGCTCTTTAGAATCTAAAACAGCAGAATCTAATGGTGTAACGATGTGGTTTATGGACATTTATTAAGTCTTCTGTTGGCAGTATTCAGTATGCAGTTCAGCCACGAATACACTAATTTTTAAGTTAAACTTGTTGTTAGCAAAAAAGCTTGCGTTAAGGATTGAGGCATTTGTTGGAGCTCCTCGTAGAGAGCGACTGCCGAAAGCCTGACCCCGATTTTTTATCGGGGTAACGCCATTATTATTTTAAGACAACAAATCGTCATCATTAGTTTTTGGTTTCGGACTCGGTTTATCACCTTCTCCATCACCGTCAGCTGGTTTGTTAGCATCGGCTTTATAATAATCTTCAAAAATTTCTTTCATATCGATACCGTAACGCTCTGCAAAATTCTTTTGAATATCACTATCCTTAGCACGAATTTCTTGTAAAGCCTCGGCATAACTGCTGTAAACACCTTGCATTACTTTTTCGTGTACTGGAATGTTATCCATCATATCTTGACGTGCTTTGGCGCTTGCTGTATGCATAGATGCCAAAGTTTCACCAATATGCTCATCAGTTTTAACACCTAAATGCTCTAAAATAGCTGCAAACTCTTGGTCTGTTCTGGCTTTTAAAGCCACCACATAACCATCGTAATATTTAAGGCGTTCCTCTGTATCAGATTTTAATTTGGCACGATGTGTTTGCAAGTTACTACGTAACGAGGTTAATACTTTAATGGTTAAATTATGCTTGTGTACAAAGCTATCTTTACTAGCAGCAAGCGTTGTGTAAGCGTTTTTAAGACCTTCAAGTTCTTCAACTTTTTGCTCTAAAGCTGTCATTTTACCAATGGCATCAGAATATTCTGGAGATTGTTTATCGGCAATATCTTCTAGTTCTTGCCTAGCTTGCTTTAGTAATGCATATTGTTCTTCCAACTTAGCTTCAACTTCTTTCTTTTTCTCTAAAGCTTTCGTATGGTTTTTGGAAGCTTCAACAATGGCATCTTTTAGCTTTTCTTCAACTTCTTTTATCTCTATTTCTCTGTTTTTTAAACGGGAAACTGCGGCTTGACTTTTATAAGATAATTCGCTTAAAAGTGTTTGAACATCGGCACTTTCAATACGTTCTTGAAACATGGCTTTTGCTTTATTATCAGCACCAGCACGTACTTTTTCAGCAACTTTAAATTCTTCCTCCTCTTTTTTAATTTTGCTTTTGCGTCCCCAAAGATTATTCCACCATGTATCTGGTTTGTTTTTAGCATCTTCTAATTCAATTCGCGCACGCTCTAACCCTTTTTGAGCATCGTCTATTACTTTTTGCTCGGTAGCATTTAATGACGAGAATTTTTCAAAAATAATGCCTACTTCATCTTGATAATCAGTTAAATCTTTAATTGCATCTAAAAGTGTAGTTCTATCTTTTTCTGCCATGTGTACCACATCATCTAAGGTGGCATTCAATATTCTTTGTCGAACCTCTGGATCATCTTCTTGAGACAATTTAGATTTCATAGTATCAATGGCTTTTCCCCAATTAACATCTACTTTTTCGGTTTTTTCGTTTGACGAGGTTTCTAATAAATCAAAATCATCTGACATAGTATATTTTGGTGTTTAAGGTTGAACAATTTTACGGACAAGCAATTTCGTTAAAAAATATCAATTTTAAAATTTATACTGCTTAAATTATTGGTGTGAAAAACTAATAAAATGTTACATTAATTATAATAATTTACTTTAAAATTACTTTTAACGAGAATAGAATGTATAACTGGGTTTATAGATAGGGGTTAAACATCTTAAATATAAAGAGGTACAGTTATTATTAATAATAGTTAACAAAAAAATAGTATATTTGAATAGCTATTAACCCAAATAAAGCACTGACTATGCTTCTAAACTACAAATCTCTCACGTTACCATGTATTCTGTTAATCAACCAAATTGATGTTGTAACCGTATTAATTATTGTTGTTGTTATCTTTTCTTTTTTATTGATACTTGGTGTTAGGAAATCTTATCTACTAAAAAAAGAAAATGAACGATTAAATAGTATGAATACTACTATTGAGGATGAAAATGAAAAACCCTATAAAGATTTTACTGACGGGCATATGTATGGTAAATAATTAAAAAAAAAGCTATGGCAATTTTAGTATTATCATTTATTGTAACTTATTTTATTGAATTGTTATACCGTAGAATTATATTGGATATTCAAATGAAAATTGAAATTAAAAAATTTGATGCTAACAATGAAGCATTATCTAACTTGGATTTAATTGGATATAAGTTAGGGCATACTCATATTTATTAGCAATAATTATCTAATTAATTTCTTATACTTAATTCGTTTAGGCATCAAATCACCACCAAGACGTTTCTTTTTATTTTCCTCATAATCTGAAAAACTACCTTCAAAGAAATATACTTGACTATCTCCCTCAAACGCTAAAATATGTGTACAAACTCTATCTAAAAACCAACGGTCGTGACTAATTACAACAGCACAACCTGCAAAGTTTTCCAAACCTTCTTCTAGAGCTCTTAAAGTATTGACATCAAGATCATTAGTTGGCTCATCTAAAAGCAAAACATTACCTTCTTCTTTAAGTGTCATAGCTAAATGCAAACGGTTACGTTCTCCTCCAGAAAGCAATTTTACTGCTTTATTTTGTTCACTTCCTGAAAAGTTAAAACGACTTAAATAGGCTCGAGAATTTACTTGCTTTCCTCCCATCATAACTAATTCTTGCTCATCGCTAAAGTTTTGCCATATCGTTTTTTCTGGGTCTATATTTGAATGCTTCTGATCTACATAGGCCAATTTTGCAGTATCTCCTACTTTAAACTCGCCTTTGTCTGGAGTTTCTTCTCCCATAATCATTCTAAAAATAGTAGTCTTACCAGCTCCGTTTGGACCAATAACACCAACAATTCCAGCTTGTGGTAAATTGAAGTTTAAATCTTCATAAAGCAATTTATCATCATAACCTTTACTAACTCCAACTGCTTCAATAACATTAGTCCCTAATCTTGGTCCATTTGGAATATAGATTTCAAGCTTTTCATCCAATTGTTTTTGGTCTTGACTCATGAGCTTATCGTAATTCTTCAAACGTGCTTTTTGCTTGGTTTGACGACCTTTAGCACCTTGACGCACCCATTCTAACTCGCGTTCTAATGTTTTTTGTCGTTTAGAAGCTACTTTTCCTTCTTGTGCCATTCGCTTAGATTTTTGATCTAACCAAGATGAATAATTCCCTTTCCATGGGATACCTTCACCTCTATCGAGTTCGAGAATCCATCCAGCAACATTATCTAAAAAATACCTATCGTGCGTTACAGCAATTACGGTACCTTTATATTGAGCTAAATGGTGTTCTAACCAATGTACAGATTCGGCATCTAAATGGTTGGTAGGCTCATCCAATAATAGTACATCTGGTTCTTGTAAAAGTAAACGGCATAATGCTACGCGACGACGTTCTCCTCCAGATAAAACAGAGATTTTTTTATCGCCATCTGGTGTACGTAAAGCATCCATAGCAATTTCTAGCTTGGTATCTAATTCCCAAGCATTTGTAGCATCAATTTGATCTTGAAGTTCCGCTTGGCGGTTCATCAATTTCTCCATTTTATCTGCATCAGAGTACACTTCCTCTAAACCAAATTGGTCATTAATTTTATTATATTCATCAAGTATAGCAACAGTTTCTGCAGCACCTTCACGTACAATTTCCATAACAGTTTTATTGTCGTCAAGCTTTGGTTCTTGCTCTAAATAACCAATCGAGTAATCTTGAGAAAATACCACATCGCCTTGATAATTTTTATCTACACCTGCAATAATTTTTAGTAAAGTTGATTTACCCGAACCGTTTAAACCAAGAATCCCAATTTTTGCTCCGTAAAAAAAGCTTAAATATATATTTTTTAAAACGGGTGTATTTGCACTAGGAAACGTCTTGGTTACACCTGTCATTGAGAAAATTATTTTCTTATCGTCGCTCATTTTTGTTTGTTGTAATTATTAAGTTGATTATACTCTGCCTTTTAAAGCGTTAAATACCCATGCAATAGCGAAAAAGCCAACACCTACTGCTGCAAACCCCCAGCCTGCAACATCATCATATCTAAAAGCGCCTAATCCTATTAAGCATAAACCTACAAATATCATAATCCAAGTAGCCCAAGCTAATACTGTATTTTTATTCATTGCCATAATTGTTTTTTTGATGGTTAGTCTAAAAGCAAATATCGTTTTTTTTACTTAAAAAAAGCATTTTGATACATGGTAATCCTGTTTGCAGTAAACAGAATATTGATTAATGCTTTAACTCTATTGTTTTTAAAATTTGAGTTAATGTCTTTAAATATCTCCCATTTATAATCTTAAAATTATAGTTAGTAATGCTTTATAAGCATTTTGAATTAAGAAAGCACATCTTTATAGTCATCATGTTTCTTTTTAAATACAGCAGCAGCGAAAGGGCATAAAGGAATAACTTTAATGTTATTAATTCTCGAAAAATCTACTGCCGCTTTTACTAATTTATAGCCAACACTTTGTCCTCTTAGTTTATCGCCTACCTCTGTGTGGTCTATTATAATCTTATCTTTTCCTGCATAAGTATATATCATTTTAGCTTCTAGGATCCCATCAATTTCAATATAGAATTTCCCTTTTTTTCCGTCATCAAACTGTTTTATATCCATAGCTATAATGAATTTTGAAACGTTTGAACATTATTCTTTAATTCTGAGTTCAATTCTTTATTAACTATCGTACCATCTAAAAAATTATCATTAAATGATGGTAATGAAAAGATTTTAATAATGTTAGCATCATGCCTAGGAAAACGATCTTTTGCTATTTCTAAAACTGACGTACCACCTCTTGCTCCAGGCGATGTCGCCATTAATAACATAGGTTTATTGCTCCAAAGCTTTCCGTCAATTCTCGACATCCAATCAAATATATTTTTGAATACTGTAGAATATGCGCCGTTATGTTCGGCAAGCGATAAAATAATGCCATCAGATTCTTTTATCAATTTTAAAAATTGATGTGCAAGCTTTGGAATCCCTTTTTCATTTTCTAAATCAACTCCAAAAAGCGGTAATTCGAAATCATTCAAATCTAAAATGGTCGTATTAACATCTTCAACTAAACTTGCTGCATATACTGTTAACTGTTTGTTTATAGAGGTTTTACTGTTACTTCCTGCAAAGGCAATTATGTTTTTCATCTGTATTTTTTATTTATCCAAATATATAAATAACAAAGTTAAATTCTAAGGAATATCCTTCGATGTAATCCATTTAAAATTTAAAAAGATTGATGCTTTCTAAGGATAAATATCTTTTGTAGATTAGCATCAAACAAAATAATTCATGGATATTAACTTCAATAAAAACGAAGATTACAATAAGCTTTTACTTTCCGAATTAAACAAAAGGTTAGCAACAGTAAGTCTCGGTGGTGGAAAAATGCGTATTGAAAAACATAATGCGAAAGGTAAAATGACAGCGAGAGAACGTATCGATTACCTTTTAGATACTAAAGTAAAATCTATTGAAATTGCTGCTTTTGCTGGAGAAGATATGTATGCAGAACATGGTGGTTGCCCGTCTGGTGGTGTGGTTGTTAAAATGGGTTATGTAAAAGGCAAACAATGTATTGTTGTGGCAAATGATGCTACTGTAAAAGCGGGTGCTTGGTTTCCTATTACCGGAAAAAAGAATTTGAGAGCGCAGGAAATTGCTATTGAAAACAAATTGCCTATCATTTATTTAGTAGATTCTGCTGGTGTATATCTACCTATGCAAGACGAAATTTTTCCAGATAAAGAACATTTCGGACGTATTTTTAGAAACAATGCTATTATGAGCAGTATGGGTATTACCCAAATTGCAGCAGTTATGGGCAGTTGCGTTGCTGGTGGTGCGTATTTACCAATTATGAGTGACGAGGCTTTGATTGTTGATAAAACAGGGAGTATTTTTTTAGCTGGAAGCTATTTGGTTAAAGCGGCAATTGGTGAAACTATTGATAATGAAACTTTAGGTGGCGCAACAACACATTGTGAAATTTCTGGGGTTACCGATTATAAAGCCAAAGATGATTCTGATGCTTTAGATACCATAAAAAATATCATAGATAAAATTGGTGATTTTGATAAAGCGGGCTTTAACCGAAGTGAACCAAAAAAACCAAAAGAAAATCCAAAAGACATCTATGGCATTGTACCAAAATCGAGAGCAGATCAATATGATATGTATGAAATTATTAAACGATTGGTTGATAATTCGGAATACGATGAATATAAAGCTGGCTACGGACAAACCATTATAACTTGCTATGCTCGTATAGATGGTTGGGCAGTTGGTATTATTGCAAATCAACGCAAACTAGTTAAAACTAAAAAGGGTGAAATGCAGTTTGGTGGTGTTATTTATAACGATAGCGCAGATAAAGCCACACGATTTATAGCAAATTGTAATCAGAAAAAAATACCATTAGTATTTTTACAAGATGTTACTGGTTTTATGGTTGGAAGCAAATCTGAACACGGAGGCATTATAAAAGATGGTGCAAAAATGGTAAACGCAGTGAGTAATTCGGTAGTGCCGAAATTCACGATTATTATCGGAAATTCTTATGGTGCTGGAAATTATGCTATGTGCGGGAAAGCTTATGACCCAAGATTAATTGTGGCGTGGCCAAGTGCAGAACTTGCAGTTATGAGTGGGAATTCTGCAGCAAAGGTTTTACTCCAAATTGAAAAGGCATCACTAGAAAAAAAAGGTGAAAAATTCACGAAAGAAAAAGAGGATGCTTTATATAAAAAAATAAAAGACAGATATGACAACCAAGTGTCTCCTTATTATGCAGCTGCACGTATTTGGACTGATGGTATTATTGATCCACTTGACACCAGAAAATGGATTTCTATGGGGATAGAGGCTGCCAACCACGCCCCTATTGAGAAAAAGTTTAATTTAGGTGTTTTACAGGTTTAAGATAATGCAAAAGATTTTAAAGTAGCTTTCATGCCTTTATTAATTATCACCTCATAATAAAGTTTAACTTGATTATGAAATCCTTGATATTGGGTTAAATCTGTTTCCCAAAAATCAGTATTAGATAATACTGCTTGTGTAATAGTAAACGAATTATTTGATGATTCAAATAATTTTTTAAAAAAACACAAAACCTCTTCATCATCATTTAATAATATAGGTATGCCATTTCTATTTCCTTTATAAAAAACAATTAGTGCTGATAATGAAAACAAAAGATATTGTGGTAAACTATTTTTAATTGCTATATATTCTATAATTGAAGGCAATACCCTTGTTTTAAACTTTGAAATAGAATTTAATGAAATACTCATTAATTCGTGCTCTAGATAAGGATTTTCAAACCTATCAAAAACATCATTTGTATAATTGATAAGCTCTTCTTCTGGAAAGTTTAACGTACTAGCTATTTCATTTGCAACTAATTTTTTTAAAAAACCCTTTATTAAAGTATTTTTTAAACATTCTCTTACTGTATTTAAACCATACAAATACCCTAAAGGAACTAATGATGTATGCGCCCCATTAAGAATTCTTACTTTAATGGTTTTATACTTTTTAATATCCTCAGTAAAAATTACATTTAAACCAATTGTATTAGCTGGAAATTTTTTTTGAATATTGCTTGATGCTTCAATTACAAATAAATGGTAAAATTCGCTTTCTACTATTAATTGATCTTTATACCCCAATTCTTCTTGTATAGAATTAATTTTGTTTTTTGGATACCCAGAAACAATTCTGTCAACCAACGTATTGCAAAAAAAATTATGATTAATAACCCAAGAAATAAAGCTTGATTCTAGCTTCCATATTTTAGCATACTTTAAAACAATCTCTTTTAATTTTAAACCATTATTATCAATTAATTCGCACGGAAAAAAAATAAGTCCTTTATTTTTATCTCCATTAAATATTTTAAACCTGTGATAAAGAAAAGCTGTTACTTTACCAGGGAAACTAATTTGAGGTGTATCTGCTAATTTATCACCTGCATTAAAAACAATTCCAGCTTCTGTTGTATTAGATACTAAAAATTGAAGATTGGGATTTTCTGCTTGATTAAAATAATACTCAAAATTATCGTAAGGGTTTATTCCTTCATTTATGCAATCTATTATAGAGTGCTTATTTTTAACTTCACCATTTTTTACACCTTTTAAAAATAAGGTGTATAACCCTTCTTGATTATTTAGGATTTCTAACTTTCCCTTTCCCGGTCTAGCTTTTACAACTGTTATGCCAGCATTGAAATTGGTAGCTCTATTAAGTTCATAAACTATCCAATCTATAAAGGCACGCAAAAAATTCCCATCACCAAATTGTAAAATTCTAGTTGGATATTTTTTTGCAATAACAGTACTTCTATTTAATAATTTCATTTATCGTCTATAAAATTAACAGTCGTTTTTATTACAGCAAATTCTTTATGGTTAAAGCCATTTATTAAAGTTTGAAATCATTTCTCTATAAGATATTGTATTAGTAATAAAAAATTTTGTAGGGAATTAATCTAAAGTAGTATTTTTACTGCATATTAATATAAGTTCTTTTTGCATGAACTGCTGGATGATTATAAGTCAAACATGGCATTACCACTATTCATCTCCTACTTTTATTCCTTTTAAATTAACTCCAATTGTCTAAAACAACCGATGCTAATTCATGACCTAAAATTCTTGGGTAAGTAAAAAAAGTTGATTCCTAAATAAGCATGTAAATCGGCTCTACAAATTCCAACTTTGTTAATTCGCAGTAAGGCTTCATTTTCTTTCCTACTCGGAAATTCTTTTTCTTTTTACTTAAATTGTTCAGGCTTTTCTCAAACAATATATTTCATCAATGCCATTTATGGTTTCTAAATTATTATATCTAAAGCTTAATAACGGATTCTCCACTTATGAATAATCCTTCCTAAAAACAAATATAAACAAAGCTTGTTTAATACTTAAAACTAAATCATTAAAATAAGACACCTCTTATTTTTCAATAAATAGAAAGTAATCTAAACTTCTAATTTAGCTACAATTTGTTTATCTCTTGTTTTGGTTAATCTTATAATTTTAATGTCTTTTGTTTCATTTGGTTTGCCAAAGTTTTTAAACATGGTAACTTTCATAAACGTTGGGTTTTCTACTTTTTGGTATCTATCTCCAAAGTAATTCACTTTTATAAAGTATGTGCCTTTTTCTGCATTTTTCAAAGTAAACTCTTCTGGACCAAAACCCTGTGTCATATCTTGTGATAACTTGCCTCCTAGTTTAGTTTTTGGATGGCTGTAGTAACACTCTTCTAAATTAGGGTCGATAATATGCAAGTCGATATCTGTATCGTTATGATTCCAATCTATAACTATTCTTATATCAAATGATGCATCAATTTCATTTACACGTTTGAAATCTTCTTTTTTAATTTCAGCATTATTTTGAAGTAATTTGTTAATTTCATTCTTAGAGATTTGTTGTATGCCTACAAATTTT
>NZ_CAXIBN010000089.1:0-13079 GCF_964021735.1 uncultured Wocania sp.
AACCCAGCAAACGAACCTGAGTATGAATGCTCAGAGTGTGGCGAACCAATGAGAAAACCTGGTGTGTGTAGTGGCACTTGCCACGAGGCCAGTATGATTTAGTTAGTTAGATTAAAGTTGAAATTAGGTAGGCAGAAATGCTTACCTTTTTTTATTATATTTATTCTAGTATAAAAAACCATTTTAAAAACGTTATATAAGTATGAAAATTGATATTACTGTTCCAAATAATTTAAACGAAATAACATTAAGGCAATACAAGCATTTTCTTAAAATACAAAAGAATGTAGATGATGAGAAGTTTCTAAATGCCAAGATAATAGAAATATTTTGTGGGGTTAAATTACCGCATGTAATGCGCTTAAAAGTTACCGATACGGAACTGATAGTAAAAACCCTTACAGAAATGTTTGAACAAAAACCCAGGCTTTTAAAACACTTTAAATTAAATGGTGTAAGCTATGGTTTTCATCCACAACTAGATGATTTAACCCTGGGGGAATATATTGACTTAGATACGTTTATTGGCGATTGGGAAAATATAGAAAAGGCTATGGCGGTTTTATATAGGCCAGTAGTAAATAGGTTAAAAGATAAATATATAATTGAGGAATATAAATTAGGCAAAGATGATTTATTATTAGACATGCCTATGGAGGCAGTTTTGTCATCAATTTTTTTTTTGTGGAATTTAGGTCTAGACTTGTCGGAAGCTATGATGAAATATTTGGAAAAAGCGGAGGGCCAAACCTTGACAAAACATCACAATTCACTTCTAAATGGGGATGGTACAACTCAATTTTTAGCCTCTCTTGTGGAGACATTACAAGATATGAAGATATCATTAAATTAAATATACACACCAGTTTAAACCATTTGTGTTTTTTAAGCGAAAAAGCTGAGGTGGAACAAAGTAGAATAAAAAGCAATTTTAAATGAGCCAACAAGGAATAAGAGGTTACTATCAATTAACTGAAAAAATAAGGGAACAATTAAATTTAAGCCTGCATACCAATACTATTTCTATTGGGGATATAAGCCAGGTTAATTTAAACAAGCAAGATATATTTCCTTTGGCCCACATGATTGTAAATAGTGTAATTGCTGAGGAAAATGTATTAAGGTTTAACTTAAGCATATTAGCATGTGATATTGTTGACCAATCAAAAGATGAAACAATTAATAGATTTACTGGCAACGATAACGAACAAGATATTTTAAATACACAACTAGCAGTTTTAAATACATTAATACAACGTTTAAGAAAGGGCGAGTTACACCAAGACATGTATCAATTAAGTGGCAACCCTACACTAACACCTTTTCATGATAGGTTTGAAAACCAACTTGCTGGTTGGAGTGCTACAATAGAAATACTTATATACAACGATATAAATATTTGCTAAATGGATTTTAAAAATGTAAATGATGTTTTAAATGGGTTTGCACAATATGTCGTTGATAGTTCTAAAAACAATTTAATTGTTGATAATAAGGGTGGTGGCAATTTATACAACTCAATAAAATACACTGAGCAAAAAAGCCAGGACATATTTTTATATGAATTTTTAATGGAAGATTATGGGCCTTATGTGGATAAGGGTGTAAAGGGTTTAACTTCTACCTATCCCGAAACGGCATCGGCATTAAGTAAATTTCAATATGGTAGTGGCACTGGGCCAAAAAATGGTTTAAGGGATGGGATAAAAAAATGGGTTGCAGAAAAACGTTTCCAATTTAGGGATAAAAAAGGAAAGTTTTTAAGTTATGAAAGTACTGCATACATTATTGCTAGGAGTATTTACAATAAAGGTTTAAAGGCTAATTTATTTTTTACACAACCTTTTGAACTTGGCTTGCGTGAATTACCATTAATGTTAAAAGATGCATTTAGCCTTGATATAGAAAATGGAGTTACCGAAGGAGATATAAAATTAACAATAAAAAGAACATGAATTGGACACTAGAAATAGCATTCCATTTTCCCCACAATAGGTTTTTACTTGGCTGGGAATATATGGCAGAAAATGAAACATATAATTACAAAACAATAAGGTTATATTTATTTATAGCTACACTTACACTAGATTTTTAAGATGGCAGATATAGCATTAAGAAACCCACAATTTAAAAGCATAACAATACAAGCATCAGGAACATTATCTGTTGTGTGTGAGGTGTCAATAGATACTGTTTTACGTTACACTTTGATTAAGAATGTAGAACCTAGTACAACTGTAAATTTTGATGTAGCTGAACTTGCAAGAGATTATATTGAGATAGAATACCAAACAGATTATATACCTCAAACAGTTGCAATTAAAACTGTAATAACACCCTACGATGGTTTAAATGGTACTGGTAATGCATTGCCGTTATTGACAGTAACTTATGATGATGTAGGTTTTGAGGCGTATGGAACATTTGAAGAGGGTGTAAACCCTGAGGTGCCTTTTGGTAGAACATTACCAACTTTACTGATACCAATAAATGAAGATACTGATGAGTTTACAATATTGGCGCCAAATAATAGAACTGGTAAAATACCATACCTTACAAGTAGTTTTAGGGGTGCTGATGCATATACTGGAACAGATACAAGCGTAACAATACAAGGTGTAGATTGTACCATAAAAAGAATAGATTGCACAAAATATGGCGATGGAAAAAGAATTATTTACATAAACAAATATGGGGCGCAGCAAGATTTATGGTTCTTTTTAAAAGAAACTAGAAACCTGGCTAGAACAAATGAGGGTTATAAATCAAACACAATAACATATCCTAGTGGTGGTGCAACATATAATATACAAAACGCACCAAACAAAGTATTTAATACACAAGCAAAGCAAACACACACTTTGAGCAGTGGTTATTATCCTGAGTTTTTAAACCAACAATTTGAGGAACTATTATTAAGCGAATACGTTTGGTTGTCTACTGTTAAAAAAGGTAGTGGCATTGTCATACCAGTAAAAGTAAAAGATGCAGCAATCAGCTTTAAAACCACCTTAAACGACAAATTAATAGAATATACTATGGTGTTTGAAGAAGCATACGATTATATAAACAATATTAGATAATGCGTAAACTACAATTATATATAAAGGGCCAAAGGGTTGACTTATTTAAAGATGAAAGTGTCGAATTAACGCAAACTATAAAAAACGTAAAAGACATATCAAAAATATTTACTGAGTTTACACAAACTTTTGCGGTGCCAGCATCAAGGGTTAACAATAAAATATTTAAACACTATTATAACTCAGATATTGTAGATGGTTTTGATGCAAGGATAAAACAAGATGCAACAATAGAAATAAATGATTTACCTTTTAAAGAGGGGAAAATAGCATTGCAGGGTGTTGAGTTAAAAAACAATTTAGCCCATACATACAAAATAACCTTTTATGGTAATACAGTTGATTTAAAAGACATACTATCTGATGACCAATTAAGCAGCCTTAGTTTTAGTTCTTTTTTCAATAAAGAATATAGTTTTGACGATGTAAAACTTCACATGCAGCCACCAATTGGAGGTGGAGATAATATTATTGTACCATTAATTACGCATACCAATAGGTTAATTTATGATAGTTCTACTCACACAACATACGACCCAGAAGCAACAACAAACAACATAAGTCATCACGGAACAGGAACACAACAACAAAATGGTGTATCATATACCCAGTTTAAATATGCAGTAAAGGTACCTAGTTTAATTAATGGAATACAAGATAGATATAACATACAATTTTCTGATGATTTTTTTAATGATAATACAAATGAAAAATTTTGGAACTTGTATATGTGGTTACACCGAAAGAGCGGCGATGTTGAGGTACCTGGAGAAGTGCCAGCTATTTACGAAATAAACGAAGACTTTACACTTACTTCGACACCACCAGCCTATGTAACATCTGAACTGGATGGAGTAATAACTATTGCGGCGCCAGTAGGAGTAACACCATCATCAATAGTATTTTCTGTATCGCCAACAAGTACTTTGCCATACAATATGCAAATGCTAAGAAATGGTGCGGTTGTACTAGAAAAAATAAACGTTACTGGTTTTCAAACCCTTACTTTAAATGCTGGGGCATTTGGTAATATAAATAATGCTGCATACCAATTACAAATTGCTGGGCAAAATATAGTTGTAAATGCAAATAATATAATAGGAAGAGTTAATTGGCTTGAACCATTTGGCACCCCAACTTTTGGTTTTGATGAGTACAAAAATGCCGCTACATTTAGCACAAACCAAGTTCCACAATTTAACATAAACCAACAATTACCTGAGATGAAAATAATAGATTTTCTAACTGGTATTTTTAAAATGTTTAACCTTACGGCCTATGTGGATAATGTTGGAACAATAGTGGTAAGAACTTTGGATAGTTACTATGCAGCAAGTACAAATGTATATAACATAGACAAGTATTTAGATACCACAAAATCAACAACTGATGTAGCATTGCCATTTAATAAAGTTAGGTTTACATACAAAGGTTTAAAAACATTTTTGGCACAACAATTTAACCAGTTGTTTAATACAAAATGGGGTGGTTTAACATATACACTAAATGGTAATATATACGATGCACCAAGTGAGCCATACGAAATAGAAATACCTTTTGAACACATGCAGTTTGAAAGATTATATGATGCGGGTACAACACCGCCAGCGGCAACAGATGTACAATGGGGATATTCAGTTAACGAAAACCAACAAGCATACAAGGGCGAACCATTATTATTTTATGCCCATCCAATTTATTACGATGCATCAAATACTTCTATAAGAATAAGAAACCCTTTTGATGGCTCAATAGATGATATAGAAAGTTATTTTATACCTAGCAATAGCCTTGATATTGACCCAACAGTAAGTAAAGTTAATATACATTTTCAAGCTGAATTAAATGAGTATTTAGCAAATGAACCATCATTAACAACACCGCCAGCATCTGCCGAATTTACAGATACTTTATTTGAAACAGAATACAAAACATATATACAAGAGGTTTTTAACCCTAGTAACAGATTAACTAAGGTAACGGCCATTTTACCTATGAAAGTTTTTTACAATTTAAAGCTAAATGATAAAATAGAAATGCGGCAAAAAACCTATAAAATAAACTCAATGAAAACCAATTTAACAACTGGCAAAACCGAGTTTGAACTTTTAAATACAATATCATGATAAAAGATATAATTGAATTATTGCAGTTTGTTGAGGGGGAAACTGAAAATATAAGAATAGCACAAGGCAAACATAAGTTGCCTGAAACAATAAAAGAGGGTTTTAAGCAAATTAAAAAGAAGATAAAATGTCAATAATTGTAGGGGCGGAACTTAAAGCGGACACAAAAAACGCGGTAAGGGAGGTAAAAAAAGTAAATGAGGAAGTAAAAAAAGTAAGTAAGAACGCTAAAAAAGCTGGCGAAGACCTTACTGAGGGAATGGTTGTTGGTAATGCTGCGGTAAAACAACTTGATAAGGTAACTAGCGGTTTGGCCTCTGCATTGGTAAAAGTTGCAAAAGCTGCAAAACTAAGTGGTAAGGCCATGCGGGTTGCACTTCTATCTAGTGGTATTGGTGCGGTTGTTATATTAGTTGGATTGTTAGTTGAGTATTGGGAAGATATTACTGACTTTATAATGGGTTCTAACAAAGAACTTGAAAAACAAATCTCGCTTAATAGCGAAAACCTTGACTTGGTAGATAGGAAGCTAAGAAATGTTCAAACATATATTGAGCTACAAAAGGCTGAGGGCAAAAACGTTGATGATTTATTAAAAAAAGAAAAAGAGTTAACACAAGAAAAGAGAGATGCATTTTATACATCGTTAAAGGCCCAGCGTATTCTTAGGGATAATTTAAGAGCCAAGCAAAAACAAGGCAAATTAGATGAAGAAGAAACTGAGGAATTAAGAAAACAAGAAAAAATATATTTAGATTTAGTAAACGCATACAACAAATTTGAACTTAGTTTAAAAGAGCCAGCAAAAAAGGTTGTTGAAACTGGGCCAACAGAAGAAGAGATACTTGCTGAAAAACAAAGGTTAAAAGCAATAGATGACAAGGCAACAAGCATAGAAGAAATAACTAAGTTAGAGGATGATTTTTTACAATCGCAATTAGATAAACAAACCCAGGAAGAAAACGCAGTAAGGGATAAATATTTTGCTCAAATACAAGCCGCTGAAGAACTTAAAATAGATACAACTGTTTTAGAAGAAGCTAGGCAAAAGGAGCTGCAAGATATAAGAGATAAGTATGCAAAAGAAGAAGAAGATAAACGAAAGGAGGCCCTTGAAAAAATACAAGACATAGTTAATGATGCAACCGAGCAAACAGAAATAGAAAAACTTGAAAAGGAAAAACAAGCGGCCCTTGGAGAATTAGAATTATTGGAAGCAACCTGGATGGAAAAACTTAGAGTTGCAGCATATTACCAAAGCAAAATAAATGCGGTTGTAAAAGAGAATAATGATGAGGAATTAAAAAATGATAAATTAAAAAACGATGCTAGGCTTAATATGGTTGACCAAACATTGGGGGATGTTACTCGAAAGTTTGATGAACAAAGTGCTGCCAGTAAGGCTGCGGCGGCGGCCTCTGCATTAATTAACACCTACCAGGGTATCACTGCCGAATTAGCGACAAAGACCGTTACACCTTTTGAAATTGGCTTAAAAATAGCAAACATTGCAACAGTGGCTGCAATTGGTTTTAAATCTGTAAAAGATATTTTAGCAACAACACCTAGCAATGCATCAGGGGGAAGCAACCCAGCGGCTGGAGCAACTGGGCCACAAGCCCCAGCGTTTAATGTTGTGGGTCAAAGTGGTGCAACACAATTAGCGGATGCAATAGGCAGCCAAACACAACAACCAAGTCGCGCATACGTCGTGAGCAGTGATGTTACAACGGCCCAGGAAATGGATAGAAATATTATTGAGGGTGCGAGCATTGGCTAAATGCAAAATTAAAAAGTAAAAACGTTATATATTTATGAAGATAATAGAACTTATTTTAGATGAGGAAGAAATGGATACTGGAGTAGAAGCTATCTCAATAGTCGAAAGCCCAGCCATTGAGAGCGACTTTGTAGCTTTAAAAAACCAAGAGATAAAATTAGCAGAAGTAGATAAGGAAAAGAAAATACTTATGGGGCCTTTGTTAATACCTAACAAGCCTATTTATAGAAATGGTAGTGAGGGCGATTATTACATATATTTTTCAAAAGAAACCATAGAAAAGGCATCACAAATGTTTTTACAAAATGGTAACCAAAGCAATTCAACCTTAGAGCATGCAAAAGCACTTAATGGTTTAACCCTAGTTGAAAGCTGGTTGGTAGAAGATAAGGCAAAAGATAAAAGTGCGGTTTATGGTTTGGATGTTCCAGTTGGAACCTGGATGGGAAGTGTTAAAGTTAATAACGACAAAGTGTGGAATGAATTTGTAAAAACCAAAAAAGTAAAAGGATTTTCTATTGAGGGTTATTTTGCTGACAAAATGGAGGCACCAAAAGAGGCAATAGAGGAACAAATGGCAGAACAATTATTAAACCAAATAAAAACAATTATAACACAATAAACATGAAAACAAATTTAAAAAAAGTTTATAGCAAACTACCAAACAAAAAAGTAAACTTAAAAGCACAAAAGGTGGCCCTAGGTTTAGTTGATGATATTAGTTACGATTATAGTAACCTAGAAGAAGAAGTAAGCAGACTGGAATATTTGCTTGATGAATTTTTACCACAAGAATTTGATAGGCTTGATGAAGCTTATGCTTTATTAAAAGAAGTATTGATTGATAATAGCGAAAACGTTATTTATTACGATGATGTAGCACAAGATGAGGAAACAATACAAAGCATAAGAGAAAAAGCTGATGAACTAGGAATTGATGCAAACGAAATATTTCCAAATATTGATAATTACTCAGAAGAATTAGCTAGGCTAAGAAATTTATCAGAAGAATTTGAAATGTCAGTAAGACAATTTAGAAATTATTAATGCAAAGAAACAACAAGAAAAATAAAATATTTATACCTAGCAGAACATCGCCTACTGGTAGTTCTAGAGGTTGTTTATGTTGGGATAGGAATACATACTCAAGTGAGTGTTGCGATGGTTCTATGCAAGCCCAGGGCATAGGTGTAATAACAAGAACAGATTGAAAACGCAAAATATAAATTAATAAACGTTATATAATTAGTATGGAAAAAACAAAAATGTTAAATCAGATTAGAACGCTTTTAAATATTGAGGTAAAACTCGAAGAACAAAAGCTAGAAAACGGAACGTTGGTAACGGCGGAAAGTTTTGAAAAAGGAAGTGAAATATTTATCGTAACTGATGATGAAAAGGTGGCAATGCCAGTAGGAGAATATATCCTTGAGGATGGCCGCTTGGTAGTTGTTGAGGAAGAGGGTATTATTTTTGAGATACGAACATCAGAAGAAGCACCCGCAGAAGAAGAAACAACTGAGGATTTAGCTGATGAAACTATTGAAACCGATGTACCTGAGGAAGTAGTGCAAGAAGTTGAAGCAATAGTTGAGGCGGTTGTTGAGGTAATTGCACCAGTTATTGAGGAGGTAAAAGAAGAAGTTGCTGAATTAAAAAAGCAATTCTCAGAAATGAAAAACTACAAAGAAGATAAAGAAAATTTATCCGCTGCTAGAAAACCAATTAAACACAACCCTGAGGCAAAAACACCACAAAAAAAACAAGTGCAATTTGCAAAAGGACAATTTAACACAACACTTGATAGAGTATTAAACAAATTAAATAAATAAGATGAAAAAAAGAAACGTAAATTTAGCAACAACTACTGATATCACTACGACTTATGCGGGAGAATTCGCTGGCGAATACATCGCAGCGGCTTTACTTTCAGCAAGTACAATTGATGATGGTGGTGTCACAGTAAAGGCGAACATCGCTTTTAAAGAAGTTATCAAAAAATTAGCTACTGATGCACTTGTAAAAACTGCAACATGTGATTTTGACCCAACTTCAACTATCACACTAACTGAGCGCATTTTAGAACCCCGAGAGTTACAAGTGAATCTACAACTTTGCAAATATGATTTTGTTAACGACTGGGAAGCGTCATCAATGGGTTACGGCCTAGGACAAACATTGCCACCAAAGTTTTCTGATTTCTTAATTGCACACGTTGCTTCGAAAGTCGCTCAGAATACGGAATTTTGTATTTGGCAAGGCGATACCGCAGCGGGAACTAACAACTCATTTGATGGGTTTGAAAAACTAATTGCAGCAGCAGCAACTGCGGGAGATATTCCAGCGGGACAACAAGTTGCAGCGGTTGCGGGTGGTTTAACATCAGCAAACATTATTGATGAATTATCTAAGGTAGTTGATGCAATTCCAGCAGCACTTTATGGTAAGGAAGATTTATTTGTATACATTGGCCAAGAAGCAGCAAAATTATATGTTCAAGCCCTTGGAGGTTTCGGAGCAAATGGATTGGGTGCTAATGGTGTTGCAAATATGGGAACTCAGTGGTGGAATAATGGAAGCCTTACAATCAACGGCGTAAAAATATTTGTTTGCCCAGGAATGAGTGCTAACAAAATGTATGCTGCGGAACGTTCTAACTTGTATTTCGGAACTGGACTTCTTAATTCAACTCAGGAAGTACGTGTGCTAGACATGGGAGACCTTGACGCATCAAACAACGTAAGAATGGTAATGAGATTTACCTCAGGTGTACAATTTGGAATCGCTTCAGATTTAGTTGAGTACGCTTAAAATTAATTAATAATCAATAAAGGGGTGGGTAGTTAGTCTGCTCGCCCTTTTTTTTTAAAACATAAAATTATGCCATGTACAATAACAAAAGGGAGAAGCCTTCCTTGTAAGTCTGCCTTTGGTGGAATCAAGAATGTATATTTCTTAGACTTTGGGAATATAGACACAGTAACGCTAGATGATGCAACTGGTGTATCAACTATTACTTATCTTGCTGGGGGTTCTTCTGATTATTTTAAATACGAAGTAAAAGGTAATTCAAGCCTTGAAACAACAGTGACGTCTTCTAGAGAAAATGGAACAACATTTTACACACAAACTTTAAATTTAACACTAACATATTTAGATGCATTAACGCAACAACAACTACAACAAATTGCAGTGTCTAGACCTAATGTTATTGTTGAAGATTACTATGGTAATTTCTTTGGTTGTGGAATAGAAAATGGAATGGAAGTAACTGGGGGAACAGTAGTTACTGGAGCAGCGGCTGGAGACCTTTCAGGATTTACGCTTGTTCTAGAGGGTATGGAAGAAACGGCACCATTATTTTTAAATGCTGCGCCTAGCGTATCAGCTGAGGTAATTACGCCAAATTAATATTTATTTTATTAAAATTAAGAGCATCCTTTTTAGGGTGCTTTTTTTTTGTTTTTACAAATTAGTTATTTTTATACGTTATATAATTGATGATACTTTTAAAACCACAAGCTACCAATAGATTTGGAATTATACCAAGAGAATATGTAACAAGTGCATATATGACTTTAAGAGATGATAGCACAAATGTTGTTAATGAATATACATTAGTACCTAGAGTTGATGGTGTAGGTAATATTGTTATTATAAACGATACTTACCTTATATATGGAACAGAATATGAGAATTTAGTTGAGGGGCATTTTTATGATTTAACTTTGTATGCAGATGATAATTTAGAAGATGTTATATATAGAGATAAAGCATTTTGTACTGCGCAAAAGGATTTAATTGATGATGATTTCTACAAAATAAATAAAGACCAGTACACAACGTACAATGGCAATGATAACGATTACATAGTAATATGAGAAAAAGAAACGAAAAAGGACAATTTGTAAAAAGCAAGGTGTCTGAATTTGGGTTTGTTAATTTAAGTACATATACCAGCCCTGAGGTTAAAGAGGTTAATGGTGCTGATTGGATTGAGTATGGGGCTGACAACGATTATTTCCAATACCTGATAGACCGTTACAATGGCTCGCCTACAAACAATGCTGCTATAAACGGAATAAGCCAGGCAATTTATGGAAAAGGGTTAAATGCTACTGATAGCAGTAAAAAGCCAAACGAGTATGCGCAAATGGTTTCTTTGTTTAGAAAAGATGTTGTAAGAAGATTGTGCTATGATTTAAAATTAATGGGCCAATGCGCTATCCAGGTTATTTACTCAAAGGATAGAAGCAAGATTGCGCAATTAGAACACATGCCTATTGAGACTTTAAGAGCCGAAAAATGTGATGAGGATGGTAACGTGCCAGCTTATTACTATTATAACGATTGGCCAAACATAAAAAAAACAGATGAGCCATTAAGAATACCAGCTTTTGGCATGTCAAATGAAAACATAGAAATATACTACATTAAACCATATAAAAGTGGGTTTTACTATTACTCGCCAGTTGACTATCAAGGTGGTTTACAATATGCTGAGTTGGAAGAGGAAGTATCTAATTACCACCTCAACAACATCCTGAATGGCCTGGCCCCTAGCATGCTCATCAATTTCAACAACGGAACTCCAAACCAACAAGAGCGCCAACTAATTGAAACTAAAATAGCACAAAAATTCTCAGGCACTAGCAATGCTGGCAAGTTCATTTTAGCCTTTAATGATAACAAGGAAAGCCAGGCAGAAATAACACCAGTGCAATTAAGTGATGCGCATAACCAGTATCAATTTCTCAGCGAGGAAAGCACACAAAAAATAATGGTTGCCCATCGGATAGTCAGCCCTATGTTATTAGGTATAAAAGATGGAAGCGGATTAGGTAATAATGCAGAAGAAATAAAAACTGCTAGTCTTTTAATGGATAACACTGTTATAAGACCATTTCAAGAGCTTTTAATTGATTGTTTTGATAATATACTAGCTTACAACGAAATTAGCTTAAACCTATATTTTACAACCTTACAACCGCTTGAGTTTACAGAAGTAGACCAAGCATTACAAGACAAGGAAACAATTGAGGAAGAAACTGGTGTTGAGATGCAAAAGTTTAACCTTAAAAAAATAGGTGGTAAAACGGCATACAAAACAAAAGAAGAAGCTGAAAGGGTTGCTGAGGAAATTGGTTGTGGTGGTTACCACGAACACGAAATAGAGGGTGTTACATATTACATGCCTTGTGTATCTCACGAGGAATTAAAAGCCCCATGCTGGGATGGTTATGAGCAAATAGGTACAAAAATGAAAGATGGGAAAGAGGTGCCAAATTGTGTGCCACTTGAAAAGGAGTTTTTGTCTGATGAGATGGGCGCTGCTATATTAGAAAACCTTAAAGGCGAAACATTGTCAAGCGAATGGGAATTGGTTGATGAGTTAGATACAGATAATAATATAACCGATGAGGAATGGGCCACGTTATGTATAAAAGAAAAAAAATCTTTATTTAGAAAATTTGCAGATGAGATAACCGCAAAGCCTAATGGTTTTAGTTATTTAGATAGCAAAAATTATAAAATAAGATACAAGTATGCAGTTGGCTCAACTAAGCAAATGAAAGGTAATAATGAATCCAGGCCATTTTGCAAAAGCATGATGAGTTTATCAAAAGCTGGTGTTGTTTATAGATTAGAGGGTATCGATGCAGCTTCAAAGGCTGGTGTAAATAGCAGCCTAGGACACAATGGCAAGCCCTACGATTTGTTTAAATTCAAAGGTGGAGTATATTGTCGACATAAATGGAAAAAGGTGTTATATCGCCTTAAAAGCAATACTAAGCCCAGTGAGTATTTAAACGACTATAAAAAAACAAGAACCATTCCTGAGAGTTATAACAAAAAACCAAGGGGGACAAAGCAATCAGAAATTGCACCAGTAAACATGCCAAAACAAGGGGCGTATTAAAAAAAATATATGGCAACAGTATTATTTATAAATAGAACCGATTTAGTTAGAAACTCGATTATCGATGGAAATGTTGATACCGACAAGTTTATACAGTTCATAAAGATAGCGCAGCAAATAGACATACAACAAATACTAGGTACTAAAATGTATGATGGTTTAACTGATGC
>NZ_CAXIBN010000090.1:0-13039 GCF_964021735.1 uncultured Wocania sp.
TAAAGGCTGTGTGAGAGCACTAAATAAGGCCATTTATCAAGCTAAAAACATTAAAGAACTCATACACCACTCTGATAGAGGAATACAATACTGCAGTAACGTATACACTCAAATATTAAAAAGAAAAAAGATAAATATTAGTATGACTGAAGAAAATCATTGTTATGAAAATGCGATGGCAGAACGTGTAAATGGTATTTTAAAAGATGAATTTTACTTAGACCAAACCTTTGATAACGTGAGTCACGCAAAGAGAGCTGCAAAAAATGCAATTAATTTATACAACGAAATAAGATTACATTTATCTTTAGACTATAAAACACCGAATATGGTATACAAATTATCAGCCTAAATTCAATTTTAACCTGTAGCCGTATTTCAGGACAAGACATTTGAATGCAGCCTATGTATGATATAAAAAACTTTCCTCAACTATTAAAAAACCTTCTTACTATATCTTTGTTATTGCCGTTTTGGTACATTGCTATATACATATAACCTTATCTAATGCTTTATTTGAATCTTTTCCAATAAAACTTGTTCTATAATGCTGTTATTATTGTACAAATTGTTATGATAACAAATTAGGTCCTAATGATTATTTACTAAATAATATTTTAATTGAATAAAGACCTATTTAAAAAGAGTACATCTAAGTACATTAACTATCTTTGAATTCTGAATGCAATTGCATTCATTTTTTTAAAAACACAATAAGGTGCGCTAATCGGTACCTGTATTTGTTAAGCATACATTAACTTTTTGAATATCAACTGTTTAAAATAGTGATTCGAGCCCCAGCCCGGTCACAAAAGCCTGAAAACATTAAGTTTTCAGGCTTTTTTATTTTACTTACTTTTCAATTACCCTCTATTATTAGGGTCAAAAAAGTGAATTACCTTGTGCGTGTGTGTGTTTGAAAATAACTGAAGAATGATATATAATTTTAAAGTATTTAAACCTCTTTTCTAATTATTAGTCACTCTATGTTACAAAACACAAACTATGTATCCCAAATTTAAAAATAGGAAGTTTTTACAAAAAAATAAACTTGGTAGCCGTAAGCTCAATTCTGGGAAATAGGCTACTAAAAATAACACCATTATCATCGCTATAAATAAGGTAATAAGTTTGTTGCGCAAATGAATTTGGTAAACCAACCTTTCCATTATGATATCCTGCATAACTACATGTTGGTAATATATGTACACTGCTATTAACTTGAGCATCTATAAAGCTTATTGGGTTTTGTGCTTCTAACTGCATTTGAAATAGAAATAAGCAAAACAGGGTAAAATGTGGAGTACTATTCATAATAATCTTATTAATAACAATTATTTTAGAATTAAATTTACAAATGCTCCCAAATAGTACACAGGGGTTAGCAGACCAAAAAAAGGTTATTTTAATTTAATTATTAATTCAGGCAGAATTTAATACTGTTAAAAGCTAACTATAAAACACCAATCTGCTCAAATAAATCAATTTGCACACTAGCCACTAAATTATTAGAATACATATAACTTCTATAATTTTTTAGCTTATTTTGATATAGTAAACACGAACATTGATTATATTTGATTTTTAAATACAATAGCATTCATTCAAGTTCATTTAATTTTAAAATACAATAAGATGTGTTAATCGCTGCTTATATTTGTTAAGTATATTCACTTAACTTTTCTACTTTTATACACTTTATTTTTGCGCACGTGGCGGAATTGGTAGACGCGCTGGCTTGAGGGGTCAGTATCCGTTTAGGATGTGGAAGTTCGAATCTTCTCGTGCGCACTTTTACCTTAAAAACTATTCTTCAATTTAGTTAATTATCATATTTTTTTATTGATTTATTGATTATTATTCATATGTTTGTTTAACATAAATTGATTATTAATGAACAATATTCAGGTTAACTTCAGTATAAAAGATCTAGAAAATCTTACTGGTATAAAGGCTCACACTATTAGAATCTGGGAAAAACGTTATAATTTACTTAGCCCAAATAGAACAGAAACTAACATTAGAAATTACAGTTTAACTAGCTTACAGAAGCTATTAAATATATCTTATTTAAATAATAATGGACTAAAAGTCTCAAAAATTGCTAATTTAAAAGACGAAGAAATACCAATAAAAGTTAGAGAAATTGCATCGAGAGCAAAAGTTGAAGACCACGCCATTAATGCTTTAAAAATGGCAATGATTAATTTTGATCAAGTCCTTTTTTACAGCACTTACAATAACCTCCTTGAAAACAAAACCTTTAGCGAGATATTTTATACTGTCTTTTTACCCTTACTAAACGAAATAGGTTTGCTTTGGCAAACAAATACTATTACTCCTGCACACGAACATTTTTTATCTGTACATATAAAGCAAAAAATTCTTTTAAATATTGAAAGATTGCAAAGTTTAGAACCAAAACCAAAATCTAAAACTTTTGTCCTGTTTTTGCCAGAGAATGAAATTCATGACATTGGATTACTATTTATAAACTATCAGTTAAGAAGTAAAGGTTACCATACTATTTTTCTTGGAGAAAGTGTCCCTATGAATAGTCTTGTAGGATTACTTGAATTTTTTGATGACATTACATTTGTATCTTATTTTACAGTATATCCTGAAGTTGAAAATATTCAAAACTATATTAATAAGTTTAATGAGTTACTTTTAAAAAATAGATCATCTGATTTGATGATTTTAGGATCAAAGCTTGCTTCAGTTGATTTATCTAATCTGCCAGAAAAAGTTAAAACCTATAATTCAATAGAAGGTTTAGTTAAACATTTATAAATATTTTATAAATTTGTTTAACTTTTTTATATATTTGTTAAACAAATGAAACATACTATAAACATAATAGGTTCCGGATTTTCTTCATTAGCAGCATCTTGTTACTTAGCAAAAGCTGGTTATAACGTAACAATATTTGAAAAAAATGCAACTATAGGTGGTCGAGCAAGACAATTTAAAAAAGATGGATTTATTTTTGATATTGGCCCAACATGGTATTGGATGCCTGATGTTTTTGAACGATTCTTTTCAGATTTTAACAAAAAACCTTCAGAATATTATACTCTTGAAAAGCTAAATCCTGCCTATAGCGTTTATTATGGTAAAGACGATTTTATAACTATTGAAGACACGCTAGTAAAAATTACAAAAGCCTTTGAAAAAGAGGAACCTGGTAGCTCAAAAAAATTAAATAAGTTTATAAAAGACGCTAAAGATAATTATGACGTCGCTATAAAAGATTTAGTTTACAACCCAGGAATTTCTCCTTTAGAACTTATTACACCAGCAACTATAAAAAAAATAAATCAATTTTTCAGCACTATTAAAAGAGATGTTAGAAAAGAATTTAAAAATGACAGATTGATTAAAATCTTAGAGTTCCCTGTTTTATTTTTAGGAGCAAAACCTAGCGATACACCATCGTTTTATAGTTTTATGAATTATGCCGACTTTGGCTTAGGCACTTTTCATCCAAAAAAAGGGATGTATCAAGTTATATTAGCTATTGAAAGTTTAGCAAAAGAACTTGGAGTAAATATTAAAACCAAATCACCAATTGATAAAATTATAGTTGAAAATGGAGAAGCAAAAGGCATCATTTCAAACGGTAAAACCTATCTGTCAGATATTGTATTAAGTGGTGCAGATTATCATCATACCGAAACACTCTTAGACAAACCATACAGACAATACTCAGAAAAATATTGGAGCAAAAAAACATTCGCCCCTTCTTCTCTTATATTCTATGTTGGGTTTAATAAAAAATTAAAACATGTAAATCACCACACTTTGTTTTTTGATGTTGACTTTGAAACGCATGCCAAAGCTATTTACGATACACCTAAATGGCCAGAAAACCCACTTTTTTACGCTAGTTTTCCTAGTAAAACGGACTCTAGTATTGCGCCTAAAGGAAAAGAAGCTGGTATATTTTTAATTCCGTTAGCGCCAGATATTAAAGATACACAAGAACTTAGAGACCTATATTTTGAAAAAATTATATCTCGATTCGAAAATTTGACTTCTCAAGAAGTAAAAAATGACATTATATTTAAAGAAAGTTTTTGTTTAAAGGATTTTATAAAAGATTACAACTCTTATAAAGGTAATGCTTATGGTATGGCTAATACATTATTACAAACAGCCTTTTTAAGACCTAAATTAAAAAGCAAAAAAGTGAAAAATTTATTTTTTACTGGACAATTAACTGTACCAGGTCCAGGAGTACCACCATCGTTAATATCAGGAAAATTGGCAGCAAATTTAATTACTAAACAACATAGTTAAAACATATGAAATCACTTTTTGATACCATTTCTTATAACTCAAGCAAGCTTGTAACTAAAACCTATAGCACATCTTTTTCATTAGCTACAAAAATGCTTTATTCTAGTATCAGATCTCATATTTATAATATTTATGGTTTTGTGCGTTTTGCAGATGAAATTGTAGATTCTTTTCACGATTATAACAAAGAAGAACTTTTTAATAGATTTAATGAAGATTTAGAACTTGCCTTAAAAAATAAAATTAGCTTAAACCCTATATTAAATTCATTTCAACATACTTACCATAAGTACAACATCGATAAGGATTTAGTAGATGCTTTTATGAATAGCATGAGAACAGATTTATACAAAACTAAATATTTAACCGAAGAAGAATTCAAGGCATACATTTATGGATCGGCTGATGTTGTTGGGCTAATGTGCTTAAAGGTATTTGTCAAAGGTGATAACGAAAAATATAATGAGCTAAAGGAAACTGCTATGGCTTTGGGTTCTGCTTTTCAAAAAGTGAACTTTTTAAGAGATCTAAAAGCAGACTTTGAAGGTTTAAACAGAAGTTATTTTCCAAATACCGATTTAAAAAACCTGGACGAAACTTCAAAACAAAAGATAATTGACGACATAGAGTTAGATTTCGAAAAAGGATTAATTGGCATAAAAAAACTACCCAACGAAGCTAAATTTGGTGTATTTATGGCATACAGATATTACAGACAGTTATTGAAAAAATTAAAAAAAACACCAGCCTTACAAATTAAAAATGCACGTATTAGAGTCTCAAATCCTAAAAAAGTTGAACTTTTAATGCGTAGTTATATAAAATATCAACTAAATTTAATGTAATTTTAAGCTATGCAAACTTTACTTTGGATACTTGTTTTTTTAAGTACTTATTGCTTTATGGAATTTATGGCGTGGTTTACTCATAAATACATTATGCATGGTTTTTTATGGAGTTTACATAAAGATCATCATAAAAAAGACCATGACGGTTGGTTTGAGCGTAATGATGCTTTTTTTATTTTTTACGCCATAGTTAGTATTACTTTTTTTTTACTTTGGAAATATAATGACTTTTGGATTGGCCTGCCCATTGGTATTGGCATTTTTGCTTATGGCTTATCGTATTTTATTGTGCACGATATTTTTATTCACCAACGTTTTAAACTCTTTAGAAACGCCAATAATTGGTATGCAAAAGGTGTAAGACGCGCTCATAAAATACATCATAAACATTTAGGGAAAGAAAAGGGTGAATGCTTCGGAATGCTGTTTGTGCCTTTTAAATATTTTAAAAAGTAAACTTTTTATTTTAGATGTCCAATAACTCCTATTTCGATTACATTATCATAGGAAATGGTTTAGCAGGTTTACAACTGGCTTTAAAAATGGTTTCCAATGCTTTTTTTGATAATAAGCAAATTGCGTTAATTGATTCTTCTGAAAAAAACGTTAATGATAAAACTTGGAGTTTTTGGGAAACAGAATCTTCACAATGGAATAATATCATTCACAAATCTTGGAACAAAGCCTCAGTTATCACTTCAAAAAAAGCAATCGATTTAGAGCTTAAACCTTATACTTATAAATCCATTCGTTCTATTGATTTTTATAAAGAAGCTAAAAATCGGCTCAAACAAAATCCTAATATATATTTTATAATAGATAGCGTAAAATCGGTTAAAGAAGAATATGAAAGTATAGTTGTTACAGCTAAACAAAATACTTTTACGGCCTCTCATGTTTTTGATAGTCGAATTCCTGAGACTTTTTCTAATGATTCAAAACATAGCATTTCCATAACACAACATTTTAAAGGTTGGATTATTAAAACAGAAACTGATGTTTTTGATGAAAATAAAGTTATTATGATGGATTATCGGTTAAAAGACGGCAATCAAACTACATTCACTTATGTGTTACCTTTCTCGAAAACCGAAGCTTTAGTAGAGTTTACTTATTTTACTGAACAACTTGTAAATGACGAAGTTTACAATAAATACATTAAAAATTACATAAAAAAATATTTAAAAATTGATAATTACACTATTATTGAAACCGAAACTGGAAAAATACCAATGACTATTTTTCCTTTTGATAAATACAATACGAACCGAATAACAAAAATTGGAACTGCTGGCGGTTGGGTAAAAGGCTCAACTGGGTATTCGTTTAAACACACCGAAAAAAAAGTTGCTAAAATAGTTGAGAATATTAAAGCCAATAAAACACCTTCAAACCACTTGTTTAAAAGCAAATATAAGTTTTATGATAAAGTGTTTTTAAAGGTTTTAAAAGATGAAAACCATAAAGGCGAATGGATTTTTCAACAGTTTTACGATAAAAATTCCGTGGAAACAATGTTTAAATTTCTTGATGAAGAATCTTCTTTTATTGAAGAATTAAAAATTATGTGGTCACTATTTTCTTGGAGTTTTATAAAAGCATTTTTTAAAACACTTTAGTTAAAAATCATTTTAATAAATCGTCAATAGTCTGTCTAACCGAATCACTATTCCAATTGGCAGCACCAGTTTTATCAATAACAACCTTACCTTGTTTATCGATTAAAAAAGTTCTTGGGATACCTCTTATATTAAAAAAATCTGATTTTGAAGCTTCTTTATAAACTTTAAAAGTGTAGTTGTTTTTTTCTAAAAATGAATTAATAGTTTTAAACGATTCATCTGAAACAAATACAAATTCAATCTTATTATTATAATCATTATAAAGCTTTTGAAGACTCGGCATTTCTGCAATACATGGCGGACACCACGTTGCCCAAAAGTTTACTAATACAACTTTTCCTTTGACATCTTCAAAATTAAGAATTGTTCCGCTTTCATCTTTAAGCTTCCAATTGTAATCTGTTATACTAGATTGCTTATTCTCATTTATTACTGGTGGACTAATTAGCGCCAATCCTTTTTGTAAAAATACTTGTATAGGTTTTCGTGTTTGCGGAATTAATAAAACCGCAAAAACAATTAAAAAAATTATATTATTCCTCTTTGATTTGGTAATCTTCATAAGTCTTAAATAAAAAAAGCATAGTTTCTAAGTCGAAACTATGCTTAAAATCTAACAAAAACAAAGTATTTAAAATACTTTTTATCTAGATACTGTTCCTGCTAAAGAAACAACTGGGCCAGTTCCCATATTTAAAACAGTATGATTCATCACATCTGTAGGAACTACATGAGCTAAAGGCTTTAATGTAAATGGTGCTGGGCTATTATCTGGGCTTGGCTCAACAGAAATTACTATGGTTGCGCCTTTTAAATCTGTTGGAAAAGTAACCCCGGCTGGTGCATTTTGTAAAAAGTCTTCTCCAGGAAAAAATCCATCTGCTCCATTTGGTGCTGGTAAAGGTTCGCTACCACTAAACGGAGCTGCATCATCGGTTGCTGCTACTTTTGTAAATGTTCCAGTACTTAACGGCTTACCTCCTACTACAGCCCAACCTTCGTACTTCCAGCCTTCAGGTAGTTCTGGCAAACTTAATCCAGCAACAGGAGGTGGTGCATTGGTGTTATCTAAAAACCAAACGCCACTAGCTTCGTTAGTATCATCCATATCTGTTGGAGTTGCTAAAATATACTTTCCAGAAGCTGTACTAAAATCAGCAACAATACCTTTAGAGCTTACAGCAGCAGATTTACCAGAAAAATCTCCAGCTAAAATTTTTGTCGCAGCTGGAGCAGGGTCTGAATCTACTTTAGGTTCTATTGAAAGTACAAATTTTGTAGCCTTTGCCAATTGAGCTGCGTCAACAATAAAAGTTTGCGGAAATGCAACTGAAGAAAAAGTTCCTGTAGAAACTGGAGCTCCATCTACAATAATCCAACCTTCGTAAACATAATCGCTACCTAATTCTTCTAAACCTGTTAGGTTTAAAGTTAAACCAGTAGTAGTTGGTCCATCATCATTACTACAAGATGTAGTTAAAATTCCTATTGCTAATATTGCAAAAAACATTTTTTTAATCATCGCTATTTTTTTAAAATTATTTATACTTCAAAAGTATAGCACGATAATTTTATAAAATGTTAGCCATCTAACATTAAGCAATTTTTTTATGAATTCTTATTTCTTTTCTTGAAAACTCGATAACTTTCTCTTCTTTTAACTCATTTAAAAGAATATTTAAAGTAGGTCGAGATGTGCCGATTAGTGAAGCTATATCTTTTTGAGTATAAGGGTGATGTATAACTTTATCTCCAGTTTTTTCGCAGTCGTAACCATAATCTGAACATAACTCATCTAAAAATTCAACAAGTCGTGTTTTAGCATCTTTAAATAATAATAACTGAAGTCGACGTTCTAATTTCTTTAATTTGAAACCAATAACTTTATATATTTTAAAACTAAAAGTTTGATTATTTCGCATTAAATCATGCATAGTATCTACTGATATTGGACAAATACTTGTAGTATTATCAATAGATTGGGCAAACTCTTCTCTAATAGATTCTCCTAAAATAGCGGTTTCTCCAAACAATTCGCCGCGAGTTAAAATAGCTTTAACGACTTCATCTCCTGCTTCGCTATAATAACCAATTTTTACTTTTCCTTTTTCTATAAGATATACTTTATTTGCTGAGTCTTCTTCAAAATATATATAGTCTTTCTTTTTGTAGGCATCAAAATCATGTTCAGCTTTGTAGGCTTTAAACTTATGGGGACATAATACTTTAAAAAGATTCACATCATCAAAGAACCAAAGTGATTTCATTTTGCAAATAGTTTTTGTTAGTGTTTTAAGGTCGCTTTTAGGTTTAACTCCTTACAAATAAGGCGTAAAAAAACCTCCGTTTATAGAGGTTTTTTTTATGTAAAATAATTAATTTGCATTACTCTTCTTCATCATGAATTTTTACCTCATTGTTTTCATCATCTAAAAGACTTAGCATATTATGTTGATGTAATAAATTATACCATTGCAAAACCTTTTTGATGTCGCTTGCATATACTCTATCTTCATCATAGTCTGGCAAAACATCAAAAAAATATTCTTCTAATTTATCTTTGCTATCTTTTGGTTTAACACTTGTTTGTTCTCCCTTTTCTTTATCTTTAATATTAGCAAAAACTTGTCTTAAAGGAACCTCTTCTGTTAAGGTATAAATAGCTATTTCACTTAAAACACTAACATTTTGTTGTACACCGACTGATATACGTTTGTTATCTATTAACGATTCTGCTACAAAACCGCCTCTTGTTTGTGCTATTAATCTGTATAATCCTGGTTTCCCAGAAATAGCTAAAACTTTATCTAAACTCATAAATTATTATTTAAAAAGTGGCAAATATCAATTGTTTAATAATATAGTGCAACTATTATCGTTTCTTTTTTTGATCAGGAAAACGCATCCTGTAATCAACATTAATTTTTCCTTTTGATATGTTCTTTAGCTTTCCTTTTATTAAACGCTTTTTTAAACTCGATAATTTATCGGTAAATAATATGCCTTCTATGTGATCGTATTCGTGTTGAATTACTCTAGCAATTAACCCTTCAAAAACTTCGGTATGTTTTTTAAAATGCTCGTCAACATATTCAACCGTAATTTTTGGTTGTCTAAATACATCTTCTCTAACATCTGGAATACTTAAACAGCCTTCGTTAAAAGCCCATTCGTCGCCTTCCTCTTTAATTATTTTAGCATTTATAAAAATGCGTTTAAAATCTTTTAGCTCATTTTGCTCATCTTCAGTAAGCTCGTCATCTTCAGAAAAAGGTGTAGTATCGACTAAAAACAAACGAATTGGCAATCCTATTTGAGGTGCAGCTAAACCAACACCAAAAGCGTTGTACATTGTCTCGAACATATTTTCTAAAAGTGTATCTAAATTTGAATATTCTTTTGTAATATCTGCACTTTTCTTCTTTAAAACTGGGTCACCATAGGCTACAATTGGTAAAATCATTACGGTTACATTATTTAATTTTTGCAAAAATACAATACTTACTAGTTACTTGGTGGTTTTTGAGCATAAAAAAACTCCTTTTAAAAAGGAGTTTTTAGAAATAATAATATTTTGATTATTTTGCTACTACTATTTTTCGAATTGCCGTAGCATTTTGAGTTGATACATTAAGAATGTATACTCCATTTTCTAAATTAGCAATGTTTATCTCTTTATTGTCTTGGTTACTAATCTTATCTTGAATTATTTTTTTTCCTGTAATACTGAATATACTTATGTCTGCTTTTACAGGAAAAGCAAATGATAATTTTATTGAACTATCATTATTTAAAGGATTAGGGTATACATCTAAACTAGAATTTAAAGCGAATTCATCTATAGGCAATGTTCCACCAGAGTATGAGCAATTTTCATCAAACCCAGATGTTACATTAAAATCTTGCCCTACAATAGCTGGTCCACTTGTAAGATTATAAACAGAAATCGTCTCAGAACATGATGAAATTTCTAGAGTAAATGTAGAAACTCCATTAACTACAATAGTAGTAGGTCTATTTACACAAAAAGATGTTGCTGGAGAGTAAGAAAAAATAATCTTAGTGCCTCCAGCAGAAGTAGTGCCTCCAGCATCTGGACATGGTTCTGCATAAACTTGATTAAAACTTAAAAAAGTAATTAATAATAACAAAAGGTAATTTTTTTTCATCTGTTTTTATTGTTAAGGTTAAATATTATTATTTCAATAATAACAGTATAAATATATCCCTTTTCTTACAAATAAAAAAATATTTACAACTATTATTTAGAGTATAAATAGCTTTGTAAAATAAGAGTTGCACTAATCTCATCAACCAAGGCTTTATTTTTACGCTGTTGCTTTTTTAAACCGCTATCTATCATGGTTTGAAATGCCATTTTGGAAGTAAAACGTTCATCAACTCTTATAACAGGAATATTAGGAAATTGTTTCTCAAGCTTTACTAAAAATGGTTGAATTAGTATTTCATTTTCAGAAGCTGTATTATCCATCTGCTTAGGCTCTCCTACTAAAAATAATTCAATCTTTTCTTTTTTTATATAATCTTTTAAAAACTTAATAAGCTCTTTAGTATATACTGTAGTAAGTCCAGAGGCAATAATCTGTAACTCATCTGTTACAGCTATTCCTGTTCGTTTCTTACCATAATCTATTGCTAAAATACGTGCCATATCTAGTTTTATTCAAAAATAGTGTATTAAAATAAAAAAGACTGCCTTTACAGACAGTCTCTTAAATAATTTAACCTTAATTATTAATATTTGAACTTTATTTTTATGCTACTTTAGCTTTATTTATTTTAGGAAATAACCATTTAATATTTTCAACCTTTCTTACACGGTTTAAATATACTCTAATATCACTATTAGTTTTTGCTACATTTTCTTTTACTTCAACAGTATTAGTTTTAGCTTCCTCTTTATTTACTACATTATTATCACTTTTAATAGTAACAGTAACGTCTTCATCATTATCAGAAACTGTAATAGTATTTTCAGTTTCAACTTTTACCACATTGTCTTGTGCGCTTGCAAAAGAAAAAGAAAGTAATAAAATTAATAATATGTAAATATTTGTTTTCATCAGATTTGGTTTCGTTTGATGGTTCAAATATAGAAGCGCATTAAAGCTTAACCCAATAAATTAGTTGTAACACATTGAATTTTCGTTTATTAGAAAACGGTAGGACTTCTATCGATAAATAGTTGAACGGCGTGTTTTTAACGATTAAAAACACTTAAAATGCATTTCGTCGATTGATTCATTTCCTTAAAAGTGAAAGTCGACTTTAATTTTTTAAAAAATTCGTTTTTTATAGTTGAAATTTTTACCAAATACGCAATCCATATTATAGCCATTTCACGCTCTATTTTCAATCTTAGACATTATATTTGCTTAAAATTATAAACACCAATGACAGAATTACAACAAACCATTGAAAGCGCTTGGAATAATAGAGAGCTTTTAAAAAAAGAAACTACTACAACTGCTATTAGAAGCGTTATTGATTTATTAGATAAAGGCGAATTACGAGTTGCTGAGCCTATAGCAAACGGATGGCAGGTTAACGAATGGGTTAAAAAAGCTGTTGTTTTATACTTTCCTATACAAAAAATGGAAACTATTGAGGCTGGCCCTATGGAGTTTCATGATAAAATACCATTAAAAAGGGGTTATGCTGAAAAAGGAATCCGTGTGGTGCCACATGCAGTTGCAAGACATGGTGCATATATTTCTAGCGGTACTATTTTAATGCCTAGCTATGTAAATATTGGTGCTTATGTTGACGAAGGCACTATGGTTGATACTTGGGCAACGGTTGGAAGTTGTGCGCAAATTGGTAAAAATGTACATTTATCTGGTGGCGTTGGTATTGGTGGTGTTTTAGAACCTTTACAAGCTGCGCCAGTAATTATTGAAGATAATGCTTTTATAGGATCAAGATGTATTGTTGTTGAAGGCGTTCGCGTAGAAACCGAAGCTGTTTTAGGGGCTGGTGTTGTTTTAACTATGAGTACTAAAATTATTGATGTAACTGGAGATGAACCTATTGAATATAAAGGAAGAGTTCCTGCACGTTCTGTGGTTATTCCTGGTAGTTACGCTAAAGAATTTGCTGCTGGTAGTTATAATGTACCATGTGCTTTAATTATTGGAAAACGTAAAGAAAGTACGAATAAAAAAACATCGCTTAATGATGCGCTTCGTGAGCATAACGTAGCGGTTTAAAAATTTATAATATATTAAGACTGTTTGAAAAGTAAAA
>NZ_CAXIBN010000091.1:0-13025 GCF_964021735.1 uncultured Wocania sp.
GCGCAATCCCAGTATTAGTAGATATTGACGATACTTTAGGTTTAAATCCAGAAGCAGTCGAACAAGCTATTACTCCAAAAACAAAAGCCATTATGGTTGTGCAAATGTGTGGCAGTATGGCAAATATGGATGCATTGCAAGCCATTTCAAATGAGCATAATTTGTTGTTAGTTGAAGATGCTTGTCAAGCTATTGGTGGAACATACAACGGAAAACCTCTAGGAAGCCTAGGCGATTTAGGATGTTTCTCATTCGATTTTGTAAAAACCATAACCTGCGGAGAAGGTGGTGCAGTAGTAACCAATAATTTAGAGTATTATCGTAATGCCGACCATTACAGCGATCATGGTCATGATCATATTGGAAATGACAGAGGCGCCGAAACACACCCGTTTTTAGGCTATAATTTTCGCATTTCAGAATTAAATGCTGCCGTTGGTTTAGCCCAAGTAAAACGATTGCCAGAATTTTTAGAAATTCAAAAAAGAAACTACACCATTTTACGTGAGGCTTTATCAAAAATACCAGAAGTAACTTTTAGAACCGTTCCAGAAGGTGGAGAAGAAAGCTATGCCTTTTTAAATTTCTTTTTACCAGATTTAGAAATTACCAACAAGGTTTCAAAAGCGTTTAATGAAAATGGAGTAGATGCCTGTTGGAATTATTATAATAACAATTGGCATTATATTAGAAAATGGAATCATTTAAAAGATTTAAAATCACTCTATCCAATTTCTGCTGAAGTAAAAAAAGGATTAGAGTATCTTCAAACTAAAACCTTCGAAAAGTCGGATTACTATATAGCTAGAAATGTTTCTTGTTTAATAAAATTATCTTGGACTGAAGAAGAAGTAAATAATCGTGCTAATAAAATGCAAGAAATTATTCGAGAGTTTGTTTGATGTATAGTTTTTGTAGTGGTTAATTTTTATTTTCAAAAGTTTATTAAATTACCTTTACAAGGTATTACTAATGTAACTTTTATAGAACTAAAAATTTTATGGGGAAACTAATTTATACATCATCTGTTATGAAAAATAACTACTTCTCAATTTTATGCTTTTTGATAACCTTTTTAGTCTTTCCCCAAGAGCCTGCTACGTTTACAGTTGAAGTTCCTGCTGGCACTCAGAGTGTTAGAATGACAGGTGATTTTTGGGGATGGAACCCTACTGGAGGACCAGTGGCGTCAAATAACGGAGACAATACATTTACTGTTACATTATTTGCTGGAGGAGGCGAATCTCAATCAGATATGGAATATAAATGGGTAATTGTTGATGCTGATAACGTAAGTAATCCAATGACTGAAGATTTAGTCCCTATTGCTAGAGCTGACGGATGTACAGGAAAAATTGATTCAGGAGAATTGTTAACAGATAAGTTAACTTACGCAAATCGATTTTTTGTAGCTGCTGGAAGTAATGATGATAAATTAGATGTTTATAATAGCTGTGGTCCATATACAATTGATGTGGTATATGATGAATTGGTATGGTTTGATGAGTTTAATTCTCCTGGAAAATCAGCCATTAACTCTACAAATTGGTTTCACCAAACACTTCTACCAGTAAATGATATAAACGGAGATCCATGTTGTTGGTTTAATGGTGAAGAACAACATTATACAAATCGGATTGAAAATTCTTTTGAAGAAAATGGCAACTTAAATATAGTCGCAATTAAAGAAACATTTTCTGACCCAAATCAGGGTGGGGCATCTAGAGATTATACGTCGGCAAGACTAAATTCTAAATTCGCTTTTACTTATGGTAGAGTAGATGTAAGAGCAAAATCACCTAGTGGAAATGGTACTTGGCCTGCTATTTGGACTTTAGGTAAAAACATTAATGAAGATGGTGGTTTTTGGGATTCTAGTTTTGGTACAACTGGTTGGCCAGCTTGTGGTGAGATAGATATTATGGAACATGGACTAGGTACTGTAAATCATACTTCTAGCGCTCTACACACGCCTTGTCAAGACTGCTTTGGTAACACAAAAAATACAGTATCTCAAGAGATTAGTGATGTAGCTAATAATTTCCATATATATTCAGTTATATGGTCTCCAAACCAGATGACATTTTTAGTGGATAATGAAATATTTTATATTTATAATCCACCTATTAAAGAAGCTAGTACATGGCCTTTTAACGAGGACCAATATATTCTTCTAAATGTTGCTATGGGTGGTGTTGCCGGTACAATTGATCCTGGATTTACACAAAGTGCTATGCAGGTAGATTACGTAAGAATATATCAAGAAAATCCATTATCTACTAAGGATTTAAGTTCAGATACAATTAAAGTTTGGCCTAACCCAACAAGAAATAAAATTAATATCCAAACTAAAACAAATATAGCTAGGGTAGAACTTTATGATGTTTTAGGAAAGTTAATATTTAGCGAATCTAAAAATGTTAAAAATATTGATGTTAGTAGCGTTAGAAAAGGAATGTACTTACTTAGCATATATTCAGGAGAAAACAAAGCTGTGAAAAAAGTGATAATTAACTAATATTTTACATACTCTACAATCTCTAAACCGTAACCAATTAAACCCACACGTTTGGTTTGCTCGGTATTAGAAACTAGGCTTAATTTATGAATATTTAAGTCATGAAGAATTTGGGCACCAATACCAAAATCTCGAGTATCCATATTGATTTTTGGAGCTTTTATAATTTTATTAGGATTTTGATTTTCCTTTAAAAAAGACAAACGTTTCAGAATATTCATAGATTGAGATTCTTGATTTATAAATAAGATGGCTCCCTTGCCATTTTGGTTTATAAGCTTAAACATATTGTTTAATTGCTCATCTACATTGTTGGTAAGTGTACCCAGAATATCATTATTAATCAGTGTAGAATTAATTCTGGTAAGTACAGGTTCGTTATCTTTCCATTGTCCTTTTGTTAAAGCAATATGCACTTGATTATTAGTGGTTTGTTGGTATGCTCTTAAACGAAAACTTCCAAAACGAGTTTCTATTTCAAAATCTTCTTTTTTATCAATTAAAGAGTCATGTTGCATTCTATAAGCAACTAAATCTTCAATAGAAACAATCTTTAAATCTAGCTTTTTTGCCACTTTGATAAGTTGTGGTAAACGCGCCATGGTGCCATCTTCATTCATAATTTCAACTATAACACCAGCTGGTTTTAAACCTGCTAATCGTGCAAAATCTATGGCTGCTTCTGTATGTCCTGTACGTCGTAAAACACCACCTTCTTTAGCTACTAACGGAAATATATGTCCTGGTCTGCCTAATTCAAATGGTTTCGTATTTGGATCTATTAAAGCTTTTACCGTTTTAGCTCTATCGCTAGCAGAAATACCAGTAGTAACTCCATTACCTCTTAAATCTACCGATACTGTAAATGCCGTTTCCATAGGGTCGGTGTTATTGCGAACCATCATATTGAGCTCTAATTCTTTGCACCTGTTTTCTGTAAGTGGCGTACAAATAAGTCCTCTACCATGTGTAGCCATAAAGTTTATCATTTCTGGAGTCACCTTATCGGCTGCAGCCAAAAAATCACCTTCATTTTCCCGATTTTCATCATCAACAACAATAATAACTTTTCCATTTCTTATATCGTCTATCGCTTCGTGGATGGTATTTAGTTTAAATTCCGAAGTTTTATTTGTTGTCATAGGTTCTAAAATCATAGTACAAAGATATTGCTTATTTTAAACTATCTAAACAATTTTGTTTTAAGTCCTCATTAATTTTCACATTTAAAAAAGGATAAACTAGCATGTATAAGGGGATACCAATTATCAAAAGCATAATGTTTGATATCTTTTCTTTTTTATCAATATGACTATAAAAATGGTTTAAATTAAAAAGAGATTTCACATAGTAAATAATGAATAAAAATAAAGCAACGATACTAAGTTGAATTGATGCCGATTGTAACGATGGCATTTTGTTATTTTTAAACACAAAGAATAACACTAGTAAAATAACGCCTATACTATACAATACAATAGCAAATTTTGAATGTGCTTTATAATTGTTGAAAATGGTTTTTGAAGCATCAAATATTTTACTGATTGCTACGCCTTCACACCTAATTTCATCAATTTTAACACCTCTTGCATTAAGTGTTTTTATAGCTTCATAGCGTGTGTTTTCTTCATGTCCAAGGGATTCAAAATTGGTAATAACGTTAATCAGTTCTTCATTTTTATAATTAGAAAGAAACTTGTAATTAATACTGTTTTTAGGTTTAATATTGAATATTTTTTTCAATGGTTCAACAATATTTCCCATTTCAAACAAGCCTTTATCTTCTGTAGCTCTTTTAGTTAAAAACACACCTAATGGAAACATAACAAGTGTAGAAAACCAACTGGCTAGTATAGGATTAAAATCACCACTTTTTGCACTATTTATGGCAAAAATACCAATAAAATGATAGGCTAAAAATAGCACGATGGCTATTACCATAGGCAGGCCAATACCACCTTTACGTATTAAGGCTCCAAGTGGTGCGCCAACGAAAAACAAAATAACACAGGCAAATCCGAGGGCTAGTTTTTCGTGAAAAGAAACAATATGTTTATTATAGTTGCTTTTAGATAGTTTTTGTTCAACTTCTTTAGATTCAATAATTTGCTTGGTGCTTTTAATGTTTCTTAACGCTAAATCGAGAAGTTGCGTTTTGTTTTTGGTTTCAAATAAATCTAATATTTCTCCACTATAAATAGAATCATTTTTAGGTTTTGATTTAGATATATCTACATTTTTTAATCTCGTAATGTTGGTACGTTGATATAAATTTTTGGAAAGTGCTTTATGCTCTTCATTCCGTTTTAGCGTTAGCGAATCTATAGTGTAGTCTAATTCGCTTAAATTAAGCATGTTGTATCTGTCCGAGTACGATTTATCATCAATATCTACATTGCTGTTAATTTGTGATAGATCAATATTAATGGTATATTTATCAAAAGTACTTTTAGCAAAAGGGTTCTTTTTTCTTTCATTTATATTTTTACGATAAATATCATTGTAATAGTTTCCGTCAGATAAAATAAGTTTTAAAACATTTGAAGTTTCTTTACCTATAAGCTCACCAGATATAGATTTTATGGTAGTGGCATTTTTGCTTTTGTCTGCACCTTTTATGTGAATAGTTACATTGTGTAAATATTGCCCTTTTTCACCACTTTTACTATCAAACTTTATGTTGTAATCTCCAACATCGTTAAATTGTCCTTCAGCTAAAAGCATCGCAGGTTTAAGTTTCGCAATGTTTTTTCGTAAGTTAAGCGAGTTGTATTCTGCCCACGGAATTACGTTATTAGAAAACATAAATGTAGTAAAGCCTAAAAGAACTATAAATACGCTAAGTCCAGACATGGCACGTTGCAGAGAAATCCCTGTCGATTTCATGGCAGCAAACTCATAATTTTCAGCAAAACTACCAAATACCATAATAGACGATAATAATATGGTAAGTGGTATAACTAACGGAATGAGCTTAGGCATAAAATACGCCAGAAACTTAAAAACCACAACCATATCTAAATCTTTGCCAGCAAGCTCTTTTATGTAAAGCCAAATGGTTTGCAAAACAAAAATCAGCAATAGAATTACAAATACGCTGAGAAAAGTTTTAAGGTATGTGGTTAGTATGTAACGGTCAAGAATTTTCACAAAAGCTACCTAATCTAATTTATTGATGTAATAATCTTTGTATTTATTAGCATCAAAGGTAAATAAGGTTTTTGATAAAGGCTCGTTTGTTTTAAAAGAATTAACAGTAAGCGTTGTTTTTGTTCCGTTTTTACCAATTTGAATTAGGTTGTAAATGTGTTTTGTTTGTTTATCAATGCCTAAAAGAATGTGCTTAATTTCAGAGTTTGAATCAATTGGTGTTAATTTAACGTATTGTACTTTTCTGCCTTTTATATTTTGTTCTATATCCATGGAGTATGTATAACCATCTTCATAAAACGATAGCATTTTGCTTGGAGTTATATTATCTTCTTCACCAGTATTATCAGATGAAATGGTAACTTCCTCATCTTCTGGACTAATACTATACATGGTTTTGCCATCAAAAAGACGCGTAATTCCAAGAATGTTTAATCTGTATTTCTCACCTTGCATTACCACATCGCCACGGGTTTCTTGTTTTATGTTTTCAGAAGTATTTTCAAGCACATATTTAAAGTCTAGTGAAATATTCTCATAGCTTTTTACTTTTGCAGAAACGTCTTGTAATAATGATTTTCCTTTGTTTTGAGAAAAGGCGCTAACTGAAAGTGTAATTAATAATATGCTAATAATTTTTTTCATCTTTTTAACTTTGCCAATTGCCCATTATGGGCTTTAATTATAATTCATTTTCTAAATGCTGATCAAGAGCAATTAAATCTGTCACCAAAACCTGTCTGGCTTTGCTGCCTTCAAAAGGACCAACAATACCTGCGGCTTCTAATTGATCTATTATTCTACCAGCTCTATTGTATCCTAATTTTAATTTTCGTTGTAGTAAAGATGCAGAACCTTGTTGCGCTGTAACAATAACGATAGCAGCATCTTTAAACAGTTTATCTCGGTCAGATATATCTATATCAAGACTTGTGCCACTTTCCTCACCAATATATTCTGGTAATTGGTAGGCTTCTGGATATGCTTTTTGTGAACCAATATATTCGGTTATTTTTTCAACTTCGGGCGTATCAACAAATGCACATTGTACACGAATAACGTCGTTACCTTGTGTAAATAACATATCACCACGACCAATAAGTTGGTCTGCTCCAGAACCATCTAAAATGGTACGCGAATCAATTTTGCTTGTTACTCTAAATGCAATACGTGCAGGGAAATTGGCTTTAATTATACCTGTAATAACGTTAACCGATGGACGCTGCGTAGCAATAATTAAGTGAATACCAATGGCACGCGCTAATTGAGCTAAACGTGCAATAGGTGTCTCCACCTCTTTACCAGCGGTCATTATTAAATCTGCAAACTCATCGACTACTAAAACTATGTATGGTAAAAATTGATGCCCATCGTTCGGGTTTAATTTTCGTGCTTTAAATTTTGCATTGTATTCTGCAATGTTTCTACATAATGCATTTTTTAGTAACTCATAGCGATTATCCATTTCAATACACAATGAATTTAATGTATTGATTACTTTAGTGTTATCTGTGATAATGGCGTCTTCACTATCTGGTAATTTTGCTAAATAATGACGTTCAATTTTATTAAAAAGTGTAAGCTCTACTTTTTTAGGATCGACTAAAATAAACTTAACTTCGGCAGGATGTTTTTTATATAAAAGCGATGTTAAAACCGCATTTAACCCAACCGATTTCCCTTGTCCGGTTGCACCAGCCATAAGTAAGTGTGGCATTTTTGCAAGATCGACAACAAAGGTTTCGTTGCTAATGGTTTTACCCAAAGCAATAGGTAATTGCATTTCGGAAGTTTGAAACTTTTTTGAAGCAATTACCGAACGCATGGAAACAATGGTTGAATTTTTATTTGGTACTTCAATACCAATAGTTCCTTTTCCTGGGATTGGTGCTATAATACGAATACCAAGTGCGGAGAGCGATAAGGCAATATCGTCTTCTAAATTTTTAATTTTCGAAATACGAACTCCAGCTTCTGGTACAATTTCATACAATGTAACAGTTGGACCAATGGTAGCTTTTATACTGGCAATACCAATTTTATAATTGCTTAAAGTTTCAACAATTTTATTTTTGTTTTCCTCAAGTTCTTCTTGATTGATAGTAATGCCTTCGGTATCGTATTTTTTTAGAAGATCAAGCGGTGGAAATTGATAGTTGCTCAGCTCTAAAGTAGGATCAAATTGCCCGAAATCTTCAACTAATTTATTGGCTAAATTATCGGTTTCAGATTGCTCTTCGGCTACGGTTTCAACCTTCATTTCTAAATCGGATTCTTCTTCTTCCTCGGTTGTTTTTACTTCTAAAGGTGTTACGGTTTCAGGTTTAATTACTTTTTTTACAGTAGATTTTTTGTTTTCTAAAGGAATATCAAAAGCCGTTTTAATAGCTTCGGCTTCTTCAGATAAATTATTATCTAATGGAATAGAGAATTCTTCATTAGCTTGATAAAATTCATCTTTTATATCTTTTTTAGCCGATGTAAAAAGTTTAGTAATACTTTGAAAAGTGACTTTAAAACGAATGGCTAAATAGGTAATTAAACCAAATAAAAGTAGGAGTGAAGTGCCTATTTTACCAATATAATCTTGTAGAAATATGTTTATTTCGAAACCAATAGTGCCACCAAGAATATCATTTTTATTTCCAAAAAAACCAAAAAGAACAGACAGCCAAATAATAACTAAAATACCCCAAAACCAATGTTTGCGTAATTTTGCTTTGGCTATATCCATCAACACATAAACGCCAGAAAGAAATATTAACCCAGAAAATATAAATGAAGCCACACCAAAACCACGTTGGATAAATAAGTCGCTTAACCATGCACCACTTTTACTTAACCAATTTTGAGTTTCAGCCTCGCGTGATGTGAAATTTGATAAGCTACTTTGATCGGCTTCGCCAGTAAAGAAAAACGAAATAAAAGCAATGCATAACAGAATACCCAAAATAACTAAGAAGCTGCCTAATACAAGCTTTTGCTGGCTAGACAACTTTAAATTAGGTTTTTTAATTTTCCGTTTAGGTGTTTTATTAGTCTTTGTTTTTTTCTTCGCCATATTTACTTTCCGCGAAAGCGTAAATCTTTTAATTTTAAAATTGAGTTATAAAAAACAACTCGACAAAAATACAAATTACTAACGTTTATCATAAGGGTAATCGTATATTAAAAAATTTTAGGAAGGTAAATAATAAAGCCAATTATAATAGCAAAAACACTAGCAATAAAAACTGCACCAGCAGCAATATCTTTTATTAATCCTATTTTTTTATTATATTCTGGATGCATAAAATCTGCTATTTCTTCAATTGCTGTATTAATGCCTTCTATACTCATGACCATACCAATCGCTAAACATTGTACAATCCATTCGTTATGTGAAATATTTAATATGAACCCTAAAATAGTTACAATAATAGCTATTAAAAACTGTATTTTTATACTAGCTTCTGTTTTTAAAAGTAATATTGCACCTTTAAAAGCATAACCTACACTTTTTAAACGATTAACTAAAAAGGAATCTTTTTTATGCATCTAATAAGGCCTCTAATGCTGCTTTGTAGTTTGGCTCATTAACGGTTTCGCTTACTTGTTCGGTGTATTTAACGTTATGATTCTCATCTAATACCACAACGCAACGCGAATGTAAAGCTTCTAATGGTCCATCAATAAAGTTTAAACCATATGCCTTTCCAAAACTACCATCTTTGTAATCTGATAAACTAATCACATTTTCTAAACCTTCTGCACCACAAAAACGTGCATGTGCAAATGGTAAATCGTGTGATATGCAAAGCACTTTTGTGTTTTCTAATTCGTTTGCTTCTCTATTAAATTCTCTAACAGATTGTGCACAGGTTCCAGTATCTACACTCGGAAAAATGTTTAAAACTAACTTACTTCCTGAGTATGTGCTTAAGCTGTGCATTGATAAATCTGTTGCAGTTAGTAAAAAATCTGGAGCTTTTGTTCCCTCTTTTGGTAAATTACCAGATGTATTTATTGTGTTTCCTTTTAATGTAACTGTTGCCATTTTGTTTATTTATTAATTAAGAATTTAAAAATATGAATATTTAACCTTTTAGCACTTATCATTATTAAAATTGTTTCAATAAAAAACGCTTTATCTATTTTTATAGACAAAGCGTTTTTTTAATGTATTATTTATTATGATTAATTATCAATAGAACCTAAAACACGCTTCATAAAACTATTTAAAGCTTCCTTCTTAGGTGTGCCATCTTTTATCATTTTATTGACTTCAATAGCGCCGTACATATTTGATATTAGCTCGCCAATAACATCTAATTCTTCATCTTTTAAAGAAGTGACTTCAGTTAAAGCTTCTAAGGTTTCAATAGTTTCTATTACAAAATCTTCATCGTTGTTTTCAATGAATTGTGTAAGGTGTTTAATTACTGGTAACTTCATCTACTAATTCTTTTAAAATTTCAAATTTATTAGTTTGAACTTGATTTACGAAAGTTCCATTTTTAAATGTAGCAAATGTTGGTAAATTATCGACTGTTGCTAATTTTCTAGATTCTGGAAATTTTTCAGCATCTGCAATAACAAATGAAATAGATTCATTTTCTGAAGCTAGCTTTTTAAATTTGGGTTTCATTATTCGGCAGTTACCACACCAAGTTGCAGAGTATTGCACAACTACAGTATTGTTACTAGAAATGATGTCGCCTAAATTATCTTGTTCTAATTCTTGAATCATAACTTTACTTTATTATTAATGAGAAGCTAAATATTTAGCAGTTCCTTTAGCATTTGGTGCCATAGCATCCTTACCTTCTTCCCAGTTAGCTGGACAAACTTCGCCTTTTTCTTGAACGTGTGTTAACGCATCAATTAAACGCATGTATTCACCAACATTTCTTCCTAATGGCATATTGTTAATACTTTCGTGTTGTACAACGCCATCTTCGTCAATTACATAAGTTGCACGATAGGTTACATTGTCGCCTTCAACTTGAACTGTTCCAGTTTCTTCGTCGTAAGTTTCGTTAGTAATATCTAAAATACCTAAAACACTTGAAAGATTTCTGTTACTATCAGCTAAAATAGGATAGGTAACACCTTCAATTCCACCATTATCTTTTGCTGTGCTTAACCAAGCAAAATGAACTTCTGGCGTATCGCAAGATGCTCCAATAACAATGGTATTACGTTTTTCAAATTCTGGTAAAGCCGCTTGAAAGGCGTGTAACTCTGTTGGACATACAAACGTAAAATCTTTTGGATACCAAAATAACACCACTTTTTTCTTATTATTAATGGCTTCTTCAAGAACATTTACTTTAAAAGTGTCGCCCATTTCGTTCATGGCGTCTACGTTTAAATCTGGAAATTTTTTACCTACAAATGACATGTGATTTTTATATTTTAATTATTAATAATTTTTAATACCAAATAAACTTCAAAATAATCGATTAAATTCGTTTCTATTTCCTTTATATTTTAACATAAAATAGAACCGTAGCTAAGGCTATGCTTATATTTTCTATTTCATCTAAAGAAAATATAATTCAAATTTATTATCAATCATTTTAAATCCAATTTGGTATAAAACAAAGATACTACACAAGTTCATTTTTAAGAAGGAATAAAAATTTTAATTTTTTATCTGTTGATAGATTTTAGTTATAGTAAAAAACAAATTCAATAATTATTTGTTATTTGATTTTAGCTGTTTAATTTTAATTGAAAAAGCAGCAAAAAGTAAGGTCATAAAAGGACTTAAAATACTAAAGAAGGCATAAGGAATATAAGCTGTAGCGCCAGCGTAACCAAAAAGTACTTTGGAGTGGTATGCACCACAAGTGTTCCAAGGTATTAAAACTGAGGTTACGGTTCCAGAATCTTCAAGTGTTCTGCTTAAATTTTCTGGTGCCAACCCCTTATCTTCATAAGCTTGTTTAAACATTTTTCCAGGCACTACAATAGCTAAATATTGATCTGATGCTGTTAAGTTTAGCGCTAAACAGCTGGCTACCGTACTAGCAAATAATCCAAATGTAGTATGCGCCATTTTTAAGAGCGATTTTGTAATTCTAGATAAAGCACCAATAGCATCCATAACACCACCAAAAACCATGGCACAAATTATAAGCCAAATGGTACCAAGCATGCCTTTCATGCCACCAGCAGTAAATAAATCATTAAGTTCTTCACTACTTGTAGTTACAGCGGTATCAACGGTTAAAGCATTCATAACACCTTTGTAAGCAGAATGGAAACTTAAAGATTCGGCACCAGCAATATTTATAACAATATTTGGTTGTACAATAATGGCCGCAGCACCGCCTAAAAGTGCGCCTAATAAAAGTGCGATAAGTGGTGGTTTCTTTTTAATGATTAAAAAAATCACAAAAGCGGGTACAATAAACAACCAAGGACTAATATTAAATGCGGCATCCATGGCATCTAATTTATCTTGAATAACTGGTGCGCCGGTTGTATCTATATTTAAGCCAATTATTATAAAAATAAGTAGTGTGATTACTATGGTTGGTACGGTAGTTAGTGTCATGTATTTTATGTGGGAAAACAATTCGCCACCAGCCATAGCAGGAGCTAAGTTTGTGGTGTCGCTAAGTGGCGACAATTTATCTCCAAAATAAGCTCCAGAAAGTACAGCGCCAGCCGTCATGCCAATAGAGATGCCTAAAGTCTCACCAATACCTATTAATGCAATACCTACGGTTGCAGATGTGGTCCATGAGCTTCCCGTAGCAATAGAAATAATAGAACAAATAATAACACTAGCTGCTAAAAAAATAGTTGGATTAAGTATTTGCAAGCCATAATAAATCATGGTTGGTATTATACCACTTATTAACCATGTACCAGCCAATGCGCCTACCATTAGCAAAATTAAAACAGCACCAGTTGTAGATTTTACATTTTCAGCAACTTCGGCAATCATTCTTTTGTGTGGTACCTTATTTTTGTAACCAACAATTGCAGCAACAGCAGCTCCCATTAAAAGTATAAATTGATTGCTGCCACTTAAGGCATCATCACCATAAACATATATATTATATGCTAACATACCTACCAATGCAAATACGGGTATTAGGGCTTCCCAAATGTTTAATTCGGTGTTTTCAATAATGGTTTGATCTTCAATTTTAATTTCAGAAATATTGTCTCCGTCTTGCATATAGTTAATTTTAGTCTCGTAATGTTACGATTTTCAAAGGATGTATGCAAATAGAAATAGTTCTGTGCTTTTGCACTTGATTATTTAAAACTGAATAGATTCATTAACTCAAATTGTTTTAGGGGCTATTGGAGTAACTTTTTAGGTGAAATGAATTCAAAAACTTCAGTATTCAGCTTA
>NZ_CAXIBN010000092.1:0-12875 GCF_964021735.1 uncultured Wocania sp.
TTTCGGGGTAACGCCCAAAAACTTTTCATAATAAGAGTTAGTTTTAATCAATCATTTACATTTTATATTATTATTTTAGTGCAAAACTTTTAAACATGGCAAAAAAGAGCATTCTTAACAAAAAATCGATAGACTTTTTAGAAAAATATTTAAACAATGCAGCGCCGACAGGTTACGAATGGACCGGGCAAAAACTGTGGATGGATTACCTAAAACCTTATGTTGATGAATTTATTACCGATACTTACGGTACAGCAGTTGGTGTAATTAACCCAAAAGCAAAATACAAAGTGGTTATTGAAGGACATGCCGATGAAATTTCGTGGTATGTTAATTATATTTCTGATAACGGATTAATTTATGTGATTAGGAATGGCGGAAGCGACCACCAAATTGCACCGAGTAAAATTGTAAATATTCACACCAAAAAAGGCATTGTAAAGGGTGTTTTTGGTTGGCCAGCAATCCATACGCGTAATAAATCGAAAGAAGAAGCACCAAAACCAGATAATATTTTTATTGATTGCGGTTGTAAAACAAAAGAAGAAATCGAGAAACTTGGTATTCATGTTGGTTGTGTAATTACGTATCCAGATGAGTTTCATATTCTAAATAAAGACAATTTTGTTTGTCGCGCTTTAGATAATCGCATGGGGGGTTTTATGATTGCCGAAGTAGCACGATTACTTAAAGAAAATAAAAAAACTTTACCTTTTGGCTTATATATAACCAATTCTGTTCAAGAAGAAATTGGCTTACGTGGTGCAGAAATGATAACACACACCATTAAACCAAATGTGGCTATTGTTACCGATGTGACGCACGATACCACAACACCAATGATTGAAAAGAAAAAGGAAGGTCATTTAGAATTGGGTAAAGGTCCCGTTGTAGCTTATGCACCTGCGGTACAACAAAAGTTACGTGATTTAATTACAGAAACTGCCGAAGCTAAAAAGATACCTTTCCAGCGTTCTGCATTATCAAGAGCGACAGGAACCGATACTGATGCCTTTGCTTACAGTAATGGTGGCGTTGCTTCAGCGCTAATTTCGTTACCGTTACGCTATATGCATACCACCGTAGAGATGGTACATAGAGATGATGTAGAAAATGTAATTAAGCTTATTTACGAAACATTACTTAACATAAAAGACGGCGAGACTTTTAGTTATTTTGAATAAAAATTAAATTAAACATCATTGCAAAACCTTTAGTTAGTAGCAATCTGTTGTTATTTAATAGATTGCTACGTTGCTTTACAAATACAGGATGATGTTTGTTTTTTTATAATGGACGAATACATAGATATTATTAACTTACAAGGTAAACCTACGGGTGAATCTGTACTTAAATCGGTTATCCATCAAAAAGGATATTACCATAACACAGTTCATGTTTGGTTTTATACGAGCTGTGGAGATATTCTATTGTCTCAACGATCGGCAAAAAAAGATGTTTGCCCTTTACTTTGGGATGTATCTGTGGCAGGACACGTAGATACTGGTGAAACAATAAAGCAAGCAGCTGTTAGAGAAACTAAAGAAGAAATTGGATTAAAAATCTCTAAAAAAGACTTAAATAAAATAGGTGTTTTTGAATGTTTTCAAACTTATAAAAATGGTATTATCGACAACGAGTTTCATCACACATTTATTTCAGAATTAAAAACTCCACTTTCTCAATTAACACCTCAAGTTGAAGAAGTTGAAGCTTTAAAACTAGTATCAATTATTGAATTTAAACAACTCATAAAAAACATCGGTATCAATAATCATTTTGTAGCTTCAAATAAATCATACTACGAAATAGTATTACGAAACATTTTAAGTATTGTTAAGTTTTAATTACTTTTCATAAATGAATTTATTACTCTTTGCTGTTGCTCCAGTTTTTATAATTATAATCTACATTTATTTCAAGGATAAATACGAAAAAGAACCTAAGAAACTTCTTCTTTATAATTTTCTATTAGGTGCCATTTTAAGCATTATTGTCACTACCATCATCTATTATGTGTTTGATTATGTTTTACCATTAACAGATCACACAAGTATATTTCAACAATTTATAAAAGCCTTTTTAGTGGTTGGTCTAACCGAAGAATTTAGCAAGTATATAATTGTTCGCTATTATGCTCAAAAAAACAAAAGTTTTAACGAACCTTTTGATGGCATTGTTTACGCCGTTATGGTATCGATGGGTTTTGCTGCAACCGAAAATGTTTTTTATGTGTTAGAAGGTGGCTATCAAACCGCACTAATTAGAGCTTTTACAGCAGTGCCTGCCCATGCTACATTTGGTATTTTAATGGGGTATTATATGGGTAAAGCTAAATTCTCAAATAATAGAATAATACTAAATTTAACAGGACTATTATTAGCCATAATTTTTCATGGAGCATACGATTTTTTCTTGTTTATAGATTTTGTTCCTGGTATTTGGGTTGGTGCATTTGTATCTCTTTTCATTGGCATTGTTCTATCAAAAAAAGCAATAAAGCGACATCAAGAAAATTCTAATTTTAAAACGTAGTTTATATTTTCGAACATGATGTAAATCATATATTTATATATTGTAGTTATTTAAATTTACGTTACTAAAAAATAAATTCTAGAGCATTATAATTATATTTACAATGAACCAATTTCCATACTCATGAATAAGATTTTCAAAACCAATGTAAATAATACTTTTAATTTTGAAATTAAAGAAGATGATATTTTAAGTCTTGATGCTTTGCCAGTTTCTGAATCTAAATTTCATATTCTTCAGCATAATAAATCTTATAACTCAGAAATTATTGAAACAGACTTTAATTCAAAATCATATAAAGTAAAAGTTAACAACAACTCATATAACGTAAACATTTTTAATGATTTAGATGCTTTAATAAAAGACATGGGGTTTGCTATTAGCTCAACAAAACATGTAAATTCTATTAAAGCACCAATGCCTGGTTTAATTTTAGATATAAGTATTCAAATAAACCAAGAAGTTAAAGAAGATGATACGCTCTTAATTCTTGAAGCTATGAAAATGGAAAACATAATTACGTCTCCAAGAGATGGTGTTATCAAATCTATTTCGGTAAACAAAGGTGACGCTGTAGAAAAAAATCAGCTCTTAATTGAGTTTAAGTAATTAAAGCCAATCTATTTCAAAATGTCGACACTGAGCGCAGTCGAAGTGTCTTGAAAATATATAAGTTTAGTTTAAAAAAATAGATTTTTTCAATGAAAAAAATATTAATTGCAAACAGGGGTGAAATTGCCATTAGAGTTATGAAAACGGCTCAAAAAATGGGTATTAAAACAGTAGCTGTATTTTCTACTGCCGACAGAAATGCACCTCATGTAAAATTTGCAGACGAAGCTGTTTGTATTGGTAAAGCACCTTCAAATCAGTCGTATTTAAGAGGAGACAAAATTATTGAAGTTGCAAAACAACTACATGTAGATGCGATTCATCCAGGGTATGGTTTCTTGAGTGAAAATGCAGATTTTGCAGAACTTGCCGAAAAAAACAACATTACCTTTATTGGACCACGCTCTAAAGCCATACACATGATGGGGGATAAATTAGCTGCCAAAGAGGCTGTGAAAGATTATAATATCCCTATGGTTCCTGGTGTAGATAGAGCCGTTACAGACCCTAACGAAGCTATTAAGATTGCAAAACAAATAGGATTCCCTATTCTTATTAAAGCAGCAGCAGGTGGTGGCGGTAAAGGTATGCGAGTAGTAGATAAAGAAAAAGATGTTGAAGAACAAATGAAACGTGCCATAAGCGAAGCCACTTCTGCCTTTGGAGATGGCTCCGTATTTATTGAAAAATATGTGACTTCACCACGACATATCGAAATACAGGTTATGGCAGATAGTCATGGTAATATCTTGCACTTTTTTGAACGTGAATGCAGTATACAACGACGGCATCAAAAAGTGGTTGAAGAAGCACCATCATCAGTTTTAAGTCAAAAATTGAGAAATGAAATGGGAGAAGCTGCTATTAAAGTAGCAAAATCTTGTGATTATTTAGGAGCAGGAACTGTAGAATTCCTATTAGATGCCAATCATAATTTCTATTTTCTAGAAATGAATACCAGATTACAAGTAGAACACCCTGTAACCGAATTAATTTCTGGTGTAGATTTGGTGGAACTTCAAATTCGAGTAGCTCGAGGTGAGTCACTTAAAATAAAGCAAAACGATTTAAAAATTAATGGTCATGCCTTAGAATTGCGTGTTTACGCCGAAGATCCTTTAAACAATTTCTTACCAAGTGTTGGTCGCTTAGATGTGTACAAAATACCTGTTGGTGAAAATATTCGTGTAGATAATGGGTTCGAAGAAGGTATGGATATTCCTATTTATTACGACCCGATGCTTTCAAAATTAATCACTTACGGAAAAACCCGCGAAGAAGCTATTCAACTAATGATAAAAGCCATTGAAAATTATCATGTTGAAGGTGTAGAAACCACCTTACCCTTTGGTAAATATGTTTGTGAGCACGAAGCGTTTCGTTCTGGAAATTTCGACACTCATTTTGTGAAAAATTATTACGCCCCAGAAACTTTACATAAAAAAGCAGAAAATGAAGCAAGAATTGCTGCACTAATAGCTTTAAAGCAATATTTGAAAGACCAAAAACAATTACGATTACCTAATTAGTCACAGTTTTCAGAGCTACGTGCTCAACAACAAAAGATAAAATATGGATCCTAAACAAAATAAAATAAATAAGTTAAACGAACGTATCGCGTTAGCTCACTTAGGAGGCGGACAAAAACGTATAGACAAGCAACACACTAAGAAAAAACTAACCGCTAGAGAACGTGTAAACTATTTAATGGACGAAGGCTCTTTTGAAGAAATTGGAGCTTTAGTAACCCATAGAACTACCGATTTTGGAATGGAAAATGAAATTTATTATGGTGATGGCGTTATAACGGGCTATGGCACAATAAATGGTCGGCTAGTTTATGTTTATGCACAAGATTTCACGGTGTTTGGTGGCGCTTTATCTGAAACACATGCCGAAAAAATCTGTAAAATTATGGATATGGCAGTTAAAGTCGGAGCTCCAATAATTGGACTTAATGACTCTGGTGGTGCACGAATTCAAGAAGGTGTACGTTCTTTGGGAGGTTATGCCGATATTTTTTATAGAAATGTACAAGCTTCTGGCGTTGTTCCTCAAATTTCAGCTATTATGGGCCCTTGTGCTGGAGGCGCAGTGTATTCGCCAGCAATGACCGATTTTACAATGATGGTTGAAAATACAAGCTACATGTTTGTTACGGGACCAAATGTTGTAAAAACGGTAACTAATGAAGAGGTAACTAGTGAAGAGTTAGGTGGTGCTTACACACATGCATCAAAATCTGGAGTAGCTCATAAAACCTCTGCAAACGATATTGAATGCTTAGAAGATTTAAAAACACTTATAAGCTATTTACCCCAAAATAACACGCAAAAAACAGCTAAGCTAGAGTTTAAACTTAATGATGAGATAAGAGATGTTTTATCCGATATAGTACCCGATAACCCCAATAAACCTTATGATATGCACGAGGTAATTTCTGGTATTATTGATACAGATTCTTTTTACGAAATCCATAAAGATTATGCTGAAAATATTATAGTAGGTTTTGCGCGTTTAGCTGGACGAAGCATAGGTATAATTGCTAATCAACCACAATTTTTAGCAGGTGTTTTAGGTGTTAAAAGTTCAAAAAAAGCGGCACGTTTTACGCGCTTTTGTGACTGTTTCAATATTCCACTACTTGTTTTGGTAGATGTACCAGGGTTTTTACCAGGGACCGACCAAGAGTGGAATGGCATTATAGTTCATGGTGCAAAACTACTATATGCTTTAAGTGAAGCTACCGTACCACGAGTAACTGTAATTACCAGAAAAGCTTATGGTGGTGCTTACGATGTTATGAATTCTAAACACATTGGGGCTGACTTAAACTTTGCATGGCCAGGAGCAGAAATAGCAGTTATGGGTGCTAAAGGTGCCAGTGAAATCATCTTTAAAAAAGAAATTGCTAATGCCGATAATCCCGTTGAAAAACTTGCAGAAAAAGAAGCCGAATATGCTGAAAAATTTGCTAACCCCTATAGAGCTGCTCAACGCGGTTTTATTGATGAAGTTATATTACCAAAAGATACCAGACGGAAATTAATTAAAGCTTTTAGTATGTTAGAGGATAAAAAAGTAGAAACACCGAAACGTAAACATGGAAATATCCCTTTATAGCTTAATTTATATTTAGTTTTGATATGATATCTACTAGCGATGATATAATATATTCTATACCTATAGCTATAATGATGAATCCTATAATTCTTGAAAGTGCATTAATACCTGATGCACCTAGAACTCGAACAATTAAATGTGAACTTTTCAAAATAAAATAGATAACTACTGATACTGACACCATAGCAGCGACTATAATAGTAATTTCGTTTATAAGTTGAAACTCTTGATTGTAAGCTATTAATAATGAAATAGTACCTGGGCCAGCAAGCATTGGAATAGCTAATGGTGTTAACGAAATAGATTCCCTGCTATGAATATCTTTCTGCACCTTATCTCGTTTCATGCCTTTATGCTCGCTAAATTTACCTGTTAGCAAAGCAAAACCTGAAGAAGCAATAATTAGACCCCCAGCTATTTTTAAGGCATTTAAACTTATTCCAAAAAAAGATAGAATATATTTTCCCGCATGAAAAGATAATAATAGAATAGCAAGAACATCTATAGCTGTCCAAAAGGCAGTTATTGCACGTTCTTTTTTTGTATTATGCTTTGTTAATCCTACAAAAACGGGCACTGTTCCTAGTGGATTCATAATAGAAAATAGAGCACCAAAAATAGCTAAAAATAAGTTCATGTTTTTTTTGCAAAGTCACTATTTAAAAGTGACTTTACAGTTACGCAAACTTTAAACTAAAATTACTAAAAGGTAAATAAGTCTCAGCTAAACTTTAACAATTTGAGCATTATACATAAAGGAGTCTTGCCAACGCTTATAACGGGCATCGAACTTATCTGTAAAAACAAGATATTGGCATTTACCTATACTTTCTGGCGTGCGTGTAACTTCAGCAAGATTATTATTTCTAAATAAAAAATTGGCATCTTCAACAATACATATTTGCAACTTATTCAAATTAATTCCGTTAAGGTAAAACAACTTATTTAAACGCTTAGGTGTTGCAATTACTATATCTGTGCCTTCGTAAATTTCATCACGCTGTATATCTATATCATGCTCATCGTAGGCGCAATACACTCTTAAATCGGTACCGCGTTTAAAGGCATTAAATTCTAGTTCTAAATTTAAAGCAGCTTGCTTATCTTTTACAAAAATTAAAGCCCTTGGAGCATCTTCAACAGCTTTTTTTAATTTCTGAATTATGCTAATTACTATACTTGAAGTTTTACCACTGCCGTCTGGAGCTATTACAAATAAACTTGCGCCTCCTTTTATTTTAGATAAGATTTGTTTTTGAAGTGGTAAAGGTGATTCAAATCCTTTATAGTTAAGTGTATTGGCTAATGGTTCAATTAATTTTTTAAAAGACATAAAAAGATTTTCTTTAAGCTACAAAGGTAAGTTTTTAAATACCTAATTGATTTGTGAATAAAAACAAAAAACAACTTATAAGTCTAATACCCGTCTATGATAGTTTATTTGTCCTAAATGATATGATAAATGCGTAGCTAAATGTGTTAAGAAAAATTCTGTGGTCATTTTATCTTCAAAAACACGACGCGAATATTCTTTTTGCAAATCATTTGGAGTTAAGGTTTTTAACGTTTTAGTAACAATTAAACTAACTTCATTTATTTGTTTTATTAAGATTGTTCTTGATACATTTTTTAACGAAAACTCTAAATCTCTTTGTCTTATATAGCCTGTGTTTCCAAATTCTGTGCCAATAAAATGATTAAGATTTCCAACAATATGTAAGCATAAATTACCAGCAGAATTACTAATACCTTCTTTTAAAACCCATAAATTCTTTTCATTTTTATAAGACTCAATTTCAATTTTTAGCTTATTTAAATCTCTATTAAAAATTTTTATTAAAGTTTCTGTACACATGTTTTATTGATATAAAATTTAACAATATTGATATTGGTTAATAACATTGAAATTTAACTTTGCTCTACTAAATTACTCTATTTTTGCCCAATGCAAAACAATAACACTTTCAAATTTGAATTTGTAGCTTTAATGGCCTCATTAATGTCTATCGTTGCTTTATCTATTGATGCTTTATTACCTGCATTACCCGAAATAGGAAGTGCATTAGGCGTTACAAACCCTTCTAATAATCAACTACTTATTACCATGATCTTTTTAGGTTTAGGTTTCGGACAGCTTCTTTTTGGACCATTATCTGATAGTTTTGGAAGAAAGCCTATTGTGTACATTGGCTTTATTGTTTTTATTATTTCAAGTATTATTTGCGTGACTACTAAAAGTTTTGAAATAATGATAGTTGGGCGCATACTACAAGGTATTGGGTTGTCGTCTCCAAGAAGTTTAAGTATCTCTATGATTAGAGATTCCTACAGCGGTAATTATATGGCAAAAATACTATCAATCGTGGTAATGTTTTTCATTTTAGTTCCAGTAGTTGCTCCAACTCTAGGTCAGTTTTTAATTCATCTTTACAACTGGGAATCGGTATTTTATTTTAACTTAATATTTGGGGTTTTAATAATGATTTGGTTTTGGTTACGACAACCAGAAACATTGAAAAAAGACAAGCGTATTAAGTTTACCAGTCACCTCTTTATTGATGGCACAAAAGAGTTTTTTAAACACAAAGATGCAGTCGCATTTACATTTATCTCTGGTTTTATAACAGGCTCTTTCATGGTGTATTTAAGTACGTCGCAACAAATTTTTCAAGAGCAATATAATTTGGCAGATATGTTTCCTTATATATTTGCGAGTTTAGCTATTTCAGTTGGTTTAGCTACTTTTTTGAATAGCAGATTTGTGGTTAAATATGGCATGCTAAAAATTGCTTATGTTTCTTGTATAGCTTACGCTGTTATTTCGGTTTTATATGTGGTTATGTTTTCTTCTGGCGAAAACCCAAGTATTGAAGTTTTATTAGGATTTTTTGCACTACAGTTTTTTGCCGTGGGCTTTTTGTTTGGAAATTTACGTGCTTTAGCCATGCAACCTTTGGGGCATATTGCTGGTATTGGTGCCGCAATAAATGGCTTTATTTCTACAGTAATGGCAGTACCTATTGCAAATTACATTGGTAATTTTGTTACAACTTCAGTACTCCCATTATTTATTGGATTTTCAATTTTTGGAATACTCTCTCTAGCTGTTTTTATAATTATAAAAAAAAAGGTAAGGCTTGTAAAAACATAATAAAAACTGTTTTCAATTAATGCGTAGCTTCTCCTGCTCCACTTGGTATTCTAATATTTTCAACAATCTCCTGAACATCTTTTGGAGGCTCGGGTGTGAATTTCATAATAACTATCGAAACAATAAAATTTAGTATCATAGCTACCGTACCAAAGCCTTCTGGCGATATACCAAACCACCACTCGCTTTTATCTGGAAAAACATCATCAAACCAGCCTAGTTTATATTTAATCATATATAATAACATAGCAGTAATACCTACCACCATACCAGCAATAGCACCTTCTTTATTCATGCGCTTATAAAAGATACCTAAAATAATAGCTGGAAAAAAAGAAGCTGCTGCCAACCCAAAAGCCAGTGCAACAACTGCAGCGACAAACCCTGGTGGGTTAATACCAAAATAGCCAGCAACACACACCGCACCAACAGCAGATAAACGTGCTGCAACTAATTCGCCTTTTTCAGAAATTGATGGTTTTATAATTTTCTTTATTAAATCATGAGATACCGAAGATGAAATTACCAACAATAAACCCGCCGCTGTAGATAATGCTGCTGCTAACCCACCTGCAGCAACCAATGCAATAACCCAATTTGGGAGTTTCGCAATTTCTGGGTTTGCTAAAACCATAATGTCTCTGTCTACTACTAATTCATTTTTACCTTCATCAGCTACATAAGTAATTAATCCATCTCCATTCTTGTCAGTGAAAGTGATAAGTCCCGTAGTTTCCCATTTTTTAAACCACTCAGGTACATTAGTGTAAGGTTGATTTGAAACGGTTTCAATCATATTTGTTCTAGCAAATGCAGCTACAGCTGGTGCTGTGGTATATAGAATTACAATAAGTAATAACGCAATTCCAGCAGATTTACGAGCATCTTTAACGCGTTTTACAGTAAAGAAACGCACAATAACATGTGGTAATCCTGCTGTACCAACCATTAAAGCTAGTGTAATAGCAAATACATCGATTAAAGATTTTGAGCCTTCGGTATATTCATTAAAACCTAATTCTGTACTCAATCCATCTAATTTATCTAATAAATAGGTTCCAGAACCATCTGCTAATTCGCTTCCAAATCCTAATTGCGGAATCGGGTTTTCTGTCATTTGAATCGAAATAAAAATAGCAGGTACCATAAAAGCAAATATCAACACGCAATATTGAGCTACTTGAGTATACGTTATGCCTTTCATGCCACCTAAAACCGCATAAAATAAAACGATAAGCATTCCTATAATAACGCCTGTATTTATATCGACTTCTAAAAAACGAGAAAATACAATACCAACACCACGCATTTGTCCTGCAACATAAGTAAACGATACTAATAAGGCACAAAATACGGCTACAATACGTGCTGTTTTCGAGTAATACCTATCACCTATAAAGTCAGGCACTGTAAACTTTCCGAACTTTCGCAAATATGGTGCTAATAACAAGGCTAAAAGCACATAGCCTCCTGTCCATCCCATCAAATATACTGCACCATCATATCCTGCAAATGAAATGATTCCTGCCATCGAAATAAAAGAAGCAGCACTCATCCAATCGGCTGCGGTAGCCATACCGTTGGCTAAAGGCGAAACGCCTCCGCCAGCAACATAAAACTCTTTTGTTGATCCCGCTCTCGACCATATAGCTATTCCAATGTATAACGTAAAGGTAATGCCAACTAAAATATAAGTCCAATTTTGAACGCTTATCTGTTCAGCTATCAATAAACTATTCATCATAACCATATTTTTTATCCAATTTATTCATTAATCTAACATATATAAAAATAAGGATGACAAACACATACATCGAGCCTTGTTGTGCAAACCAAAACCCGAGTTTAAATCCGCCTACTTTAATGTCATTTAAAACATCTTTGAATATAATACCAGCACCAAAAGACACCAAAAACCAAACGGTTAAAAGTATGAGTACAATTTTGATGTTTTCTTTCCAGTATGCTTTGGGTTTTTCTTGATTGGTCATAATTTATTTGCTTTTAAACGTGCTTTGTATGCTGCTAATTCTTTTACAACTTTTGGAGCCAATATTATAGTCGACAACATGGTTGGAATAGCCATTAATGCGAATACACCATCGATAAGATTTATCATCATATCCAACGTCATTGTAGCACCTAAAATAATACTAGCGATATAAAAATAGTTATAATAATGTTTTTTATCTGCTCCTATTAAAAACGATAAACATTTTGAACCATAATATGAAAATGAAAACAACGAAGATATACTAAACACTGCAATACAAACCAACAACAAATACTTACCAAAACCTGGCATAGCATTGCCAAAAGCAGAGGCGGTTAAACTTACACCATTATCAGATGTGGTTTCCCAAACTCCAGTTACTAAAATTGCTAAAGCGGTAAGTGTACAAACAATTAAGGTGTCTATTGCTGGCCCAAGCATAGCCACTAAACCTTCGCGAACAGGCTCATCGGTTTTTGCTGCACCATGCGCTAAAGGTGCGGTACCAATACCTGCTTCGTTTGAAAACGCTCCACGCTTAATTCCTAGTAAAATTAATCCTCCTACAAGACCACCAAAAAAAGCATCGCCTTTAAAGTTATTAGCAGCAAAAGCATCAGTAAAAATCATGGCGAAATATTTAGGAACCACTTCAATATTTACAACCAAAATAATCATAACAGAAACAAAATAAAGCAATACCATTGAAGGCACAAGTTTAGATGCTGTTTTGCTAATACGTCCAATACCACCAAGAATAACAACAGCAGTAATACTAACTAACACCAGACCAACAATTAAATTAGAAGTAAACCCAACTTCAACACCATTAGGTGCAAGTAAAATATCATTTATAGCTTGTGTGAGTTGATTAACATTAAAAACTGGTAAAGCACCAACCAAACCACAAACACTAAACATAATTGCTAGAGGTTTCCAAGATTTGCCCAAACCTTCCATAATAAAATACATAGGGCCACCTTGTAACTCGCCATTACTATCCTTCCCTCTAAACATGATTGCTAAAGTTGAGGTAAAAAATTTAGTAGACATACCAACTACAGCACTAACCCACATCCAAAAAACAGCTCCAGGACCACCAATAGAAATCGCTACTGCAACACCAGCAATATTCCCCATACCAATAGTAGATGACAATGCTGTGGTTAAAGCCTGAAAATGGCTAATTTGCCCAGGATCGTTTGGATCGTCGTACTTGCCACGAAGCACTTGAATAGCATGACCAATTAAACGAAACGTTCCAAATTTTGATCGAATAAGTAAATATAATCCGCCTCCAATAAGAAGTATAAGCAAAGGCAATCCCCAAACTGCACTAGAAAAATCGGCAGTGAATTGTTTAAGTAGTTCCATAAAAATTAGTTAGTTTATGTTATAAATGTAAGAAAGATGCGTGAAACTATTAAAAATGTTTATACTTTCTTAAGAATATTTCATAAA
>NZ_CAXIBN010000093.1:0-12683 GCF_964021735.1 uncultured Wocania sp.
TAATTAACTAAGTGATTAATACTATTTTTAGGTAACATACGTCTCTTTTATTTTATTGGCATTCGAAACACCGCATTAGTGAATCTGAAATTTGTATATCCTCAGACCCTTTTAAGGCCTCGTTAAGTTCTCCACGCTCATCTATTACTTTTTTAAATTCTACGGCATAATAAACTAAGTTATCTCTACGGCTTTTTATTTTCTCTGTAATTTCCTTTCCATCAAGATTAGAAATTGCTTTATCCCAAACATGTAAAGAATTATCAATAACCTGATTGGTTAATTTGCTCTGCAAGTATTTTGCTTCCTCAATAAAGATAGTCTCAGGCGTTTGAAGTAAAAAATACCTATCAAAAGGATAAACAAGACCTGGTAAAAAATCTATATCCTTTTCAAATGGTCGTAGCATGGGTTCTATGTTTTCATTTGCTATTAAAGATGGAATAACACCCTCTATATTAAAAAATGCATTGTCTCGATCTGCTGCTATTGGAAATGCTAAATATTGACCTTCATTCTTTTGAATAGCCCATCCCCATTGTTTTGTATGTCTATCCCAATCACCAATTAAAAGGTCAAATAATCGAGAACGCACCAATGCTTTCTTATTTATCATTACATTTTTAGGGTTACCAAATTTAAGCTTCTGCAAGTCCTTAGTATCAATAATCTTAATGATATTCTCAAGAGATGTCCAGTTTTTTTCGCTATCAGATTCGTATTCTAATAAAAATAAGCGGTTTCCGTATTTAGCATTAAATTCTCCTAATAGCTTTTGTTTTGGAATAAAGACTAATTTGGGATTAGTATGAATAACCATAGAAGATTCCGCAAGTTTTGCAGCTAGTATAGCACCATAAGGATGCTGAGCAGAGATACCATCAACAACAATGTTTTCAAGGCCCAATACTCTTAGAAATTCTGGAATTAGAGGCTTTGGATCCTTATTAACACTTCGTAAAGTATACATGATACCATTAGGAGACTTAAGCTTTAATGAGTGTGTTTGTTTACCTCCTCCTTCTTTTATTATAGTCATACCCCCAAAAAGTGTGTCAAGAAAAACAACAGGTGCTTTTATTGGTGTTGACCAAGCTTCTCTATATTGTTCTCCTTGTATAAATTCTTTGATATTTTCTCCCTCATAAAGCATACTGGCTGCTATTAAAACTGAATCATAATCTTTAAAATTTATCAACTCGATGTTGTCAATATTTATGAGTTTTCCTCGTTCGAATTCCTTGTCAGTACTTGAAACCGACCAATAGATTAAACCTATGATAATAATAAAAAGTAAGATAAAAGCTGTTAGAATTTTCTTCATAAAAAGCAATTTAAGTATATAATATTATACTCTTATCAAAATAATCTTTAAATTTTAAACCTAATTAATCAAGCGATTAATAATATCTTTAGTTGGTAAAATTTCTGTTGTGTGCTCAATACTCGGTCCTGCAACCCAAACTGTTTTATAAGTTGCTTTGGTTGCTGCATTTTTTGTAGCGTTCATTCCAATTGAAAACCGAATCATTTTAACCCACTTTTTAAGCTTTTTGTTTTTATTTAAAACTGATTCTAACCATGTTTGTTTGGTTCCTATTTTTTGAACATAAGGTGTATTTATTACTGTACATGGTGTGCCTGAAATGCGCTCAGTCATAATAATATCTTTAGCACCATATTCAACACAAGCTTGTTTATATTCGTCTGTAACGCTAGCTTCAATTGATGCTATAAATGGGCTTCCTACCGAAACACCTTCAGCTCCGTAACTCAGCATTTTATCAATATCTGCTTTACAACCAACGCCACCTGCTGAAATTATTGGAATGTTACAATTTGCAACCAATTCTTTAATTAAATCTTCTGGCGATTTACCGCCTCTATGGCCACCAGCTTTGTTGTTCACAGCTATAACGGCATCGGCACCTAAGTCTTCAACCTTTTTTGCAAACTTTAAATCGACCACATCGCAAAACACTTTGATGCCCACTTTATGCGCTTGATTTATAGTTTCTTCTGGGCTTCCTAAAGAAGTTATGATAAAATCACAACCTTCTTCACAAAGAATTCGTAATTGCTCTTTATATTTTAGATTGGATTTATTTACAATTAAATTAAATCCGAACGAGCCACCTTCTACTTTATTTTTATGTAATTCCTTAATAGCTACACGCAATTCTTCAAGTGTTCTGTAATTAAGTGCAGGAATACATCCTGCAATACCACCTTTCATTGCCTCGGTTACCATAGCAACATTCGATACTAAAAACATAGGTGCTTGTATTATTGGATACTTAATATTTAAAAGTTGTGTGAGTTTAGTTGCCATGATTTGAAATTAGTTTTAACAAATATAACAAATATTATGCACGCATAATAAAACAACATATGATATAAATATCTGCAGAAATATTTTAGATAAGGTTCTTTCTTTTTGCTGAAAAAGGAGTGTTAGTTTTCAACTTAATACATAACTACCATAAAGTGTTTTTAATCTGAATTGGCATCATTTAAAACTAAAAACAATATAATTATTGCTTACTAAACGACATAATTGCATTAACTGTAGTTAAAATACTTACTCCTTGCTGCGATAAATCTTCTTCTGTTGATACTGATAGTTTAAGTTCATTTTCTGTTAGTTTAACAATTTTATAATCATAAGATTTACCTCCTCCTGAAACTGTAAGTGTATTGTTATTTTGACTCCAGGTTTCTGCTTCTAAAAATTCAATATTTTCCAAATCTTGAGTTGATGTTTGCCCTAAAACTGTAGTTGTTAATTTAATACTATAACTCCCTTCAGAAACTATAATGTTTGGGTTTTCATTGAAAGTAAGCGTATAATTCATATCATATGCTTCACCTATAAAATCAGCATTTATAATTTGACCTTGAGCATTAGTCACTGTTTTTCCATTATAATCTAAAGTTATTCCTTTCCAAATTCCAACTATATCTTCAGAATTACTAAGTACATCAACACTTTCAGTATTACAGGATGTAAATATAGCAGTCAACATTATAAAAAGAATGCTTAATTTTCTCATGTTTTAAAGTTTGTTTAACAAGTAGCAATATTAGTAAGAAAACGCATATAAAAAAAAACGCAATCAAATTAATGATTGCGTTTTTATAATTTCTAGCTTTTTATTTAACTTCTTCAAAGTCTACCCTTCGACTTCGCTCAGGACAGGCTACTTGACTTCTTCGAAGTCTACGTCTTCCACATCGCTTCCTTCTGCTTGTCCGTTTTGGCTAGCATCTGGTCCTGGTGCTTCTCCTGCACCTTGTTGTGCTTCAGCTTGCGCTTTGTACATTTCTTCAGAAGCTACTTTCCAAGCTTCGTTTATTTTATCTAAAGCAGGAGTAATAACATCTAAATCTTTAGTTTCGTATGCTTTTTTCAATTCTTCTAAAGCTTCAACAATTGGTTGTTTTTTATCATCAGATAATTTATCACCAAACTCTTCTAATTGTTTTTCCGTTTGGAAAATCATAGAATCTGCTTCATTTAATTTTTGAGCACTTTCTACTGCTTTTTTATCTGCTTCAGCATTAGCTTCAGCATCTGCTTTCATTTTTTGAATTTCTTCTTCAGTTAAACCAGAAGATGCTTCAATACGAATATCTTGTGTTTTATTAGTCGCTTTATCTGTTGCTGTTACGTGAATAATTCCGTTAGCATCAATATCAAAAGTTACTTCAATTTGTGGTGTACCACGTCTTGCTGGTGGAATACCATCTAAATGAAAACGTCCAATAGTTTTATTATCGGCAGCCATCGCTCTTTCACCTTGTAATACATGAATTTCTACAGAAGGCTGATTATCTGCTGCTGTAGAGAACACTTGCGATTTCTTGGTAGGAATCGTTGTATTCGCTTCAATAAGCTTTGTCATTACATTACCCATAGTTTCAATACCAAGGGATAAAGGTGTTACATCTAAAAGTAGTACATCTTTAACATCTCCTGTTAAAACACCTCCTTGAATTCCAGCACCTAAAGAAACAACTTCATCAGGATTTACACCTTTACTTGGTGTTTTTCCGAAGAACTTCTCAACCGCTTTTTGTACCGCAGGAATACGTGTAGAACCACCTACTAAAATAACTTCATTAATATCTTTAATTGACAAGCCAGCAGCTTTTAATGCCGTTTGACAAGGCTCAATTGTTCTTTTTACTAAATCGTCAATTAATTGCTCAAATTTAGAACGTGTTAGTGTACGCACTAAGTGCTTTGGTCCACTTGCAGTAGCCGTAATATATGGCAAGTTAATTTCTGTTTGCTCTGAAGATGATAACTCAATCTTAGCTTTTTCAGCAGCTTCTTTTAAACGTTGTAAAGACATTGGGTCTTGACGTAAATCCATAGACTCTTCTGCCTTAAACTCGTCTGCTAACCAGTTGATTATTTTTTCATCAACATCATCACCACCCAAGTGTGTATCTCCATCTGTAGACAGTACTTCAAATACACCATCACCTAATTCTAGGATAGATACATCATGCGTTCCTCCACCAAAGTCAAAAACCACTATTTTTTGGTCTGTTCCTTTTTTGTCCATACCGTAAGCTAATGCAGCTGCAGTTGGTTCGTTTATAATTCTACGAACTTTTAAACCTGCAATCTCACCAGCTTCTTTAGTAGCTTGACGTTGTGCATCGTTAAAATAAGCTGGTACAGTAATTACTGCTTCGCTTACTGATGTTCCTAAATAATCTTCAGCAGTTTTCTTCATTTTTTGAAGAATCATAGCCGATAATTCTTGTGGCGTATATAAACGACCATCAATATCTACACGTGGTGTATCGTTATCACCTTTAACCACTTTATATGGCACGCGTTCTGCTTCTTTTTTAGATTCAGAATATTTATTCCCCATAAAACGTTTAATAGAATAAACGGTTTTTGTTGGGTTTGTAACTGCTTGACGTTTTGCTGGATCACCAACTTTAATTTCACCTCCTTCAACAAAAGCGATTACCGATGGCGTAGTACGTTTACCTTCTGCGTTTGGGATTACAACAGGTTCGTTACCTTCCATTACAGAAACGCAAGAGTTGGTTGTTCCTAAATCGATTCCAATAATTTTACTCATAATATTTTTATTTGTGTTGAATGTTCATTTTAAATTCGGTTTGTATAAGTCAATCTTTATGCCAACTAAAAAATGCTGACACAGTGTCAGATTTCCAGTCAACATTCTTTCGTTATTTTTTATGTTATGGACACAACCTTATCAAGTTGGTTTTCACTCATTGGTTTACATATAAAATTAATATATTCGTGAATATAAATATTTCATTACTCGCCCATTCCTATATCTAGAAACTCAAAAAAAATCATTCAATCCCTGCGTTCCTACTTTACATTTGAAATATTAACACGACAAAAACCTTCGTGAGTCTTTGCCTAAACTCTGCGAATACTAGTATAATAATAACAGGGTTAAATCATTCAAGATAATTAATGAAATTCGTGTCAAAAAAAATATAATTGATTGTAAAACAATTTATATTTGTCAAACTATAACGATTGAGTAATTATGGAATGTATTTCTGTTTTCGATATGCTAAAGATTGGTGTTGGCCCTTCAAGTTCGCACACACTTGGTCCTTGGCGCGCTGCCGAACGTTGGATTAAAGAGCTGAAAACGGCAAATAAGTTTGATAAAGTTGAAGCTATTTCTGTCGATTTATATGGTTCATTATCATTAACAGGAAAAGGTCATGCCACAGATTATGCTGTAATGCTGGGTTTAAGTGGTGCTAATCCTGAAACTGTGCCAACGGCAGATATTGATAAAACAGTTGCAACTATTAAAAATACCAAAACATTACTTTTTAATGGTGAGAAACCTTTAGCATTTAGCCCAGAAACTGATATTGTTTTCAATAGAAAATTTTTGCCTTTTCATTCTAACGGAATGACATTTACAGCAATTATTAACGGACGGAAATCAAAATCAACCTTCTACTCTATTGGCGGTGGATTTGTTGTAAAAGAAGAACGAACAAATCATAAACGAAACTTTGAAATAAAATGTACTTTTCCATATCCTATTGATAAAGGCACAGAGCTTTTACAGTTTTGTAAAAATTTGAATTTACCTATTTCTCAAGTCGTTTTAGAAAATGAAAAATCTATTCGCTCAGAAGAAGATATTGATAGCGAACTACAACGCATTTGGGACACTATGCTAGAATGCATGTACATAGGTTGCCATAAAGAAGGAAACCTTCCTGGTGGTTTAAATGTAAGACGACGCGCTTACGATATGCATCAAAATTTAAAAGGCGAAAGGCCATATAGCAATCCTATAGAATGGATTTACTCCATAAGAGATACCGAAGTTAAATTTAGACAAATTATAAAATGGGTAAGTTGTTTTGCTTTGGCAGTCAACGAAGTTAACGCATCGTTAGGTCGTGTAGTTACCGCACCAACAAACGGAAGTGCAGGTGTTATTCCTGCTGTCCTTATGTATTATTTAGTTATTGAGAACCATGATGGAAATTTTGAGGACATAAAACGTTTTTTATTAGTTGCTGGCGAAATAGGTAGCATTTTTAAAAAAGGAGCGACCATTAGTGCTGCTATGGGTGGTTGTCAAGCAGAGATAGGGGTATCGTCGGCTATGGCTGCAGGTGCATTAACCGAATTGCTTGGTGGTACACCAGAACAGGTTTTAGTAGCCGCAGAAATTGCTATGGAACATCATCTAGGATTAACCTGCGATCCTATTGGTGGATTGGTTCAAATACCTTGCATAGAACGCAATGCTATGGGTGCTATAAAAGCTATAAATGCAGCAGAACTAGCATTGGATACAAATCCTGAAAATGTAAAAGTACCATTAGACAAAGTGGTAAATACGATGTGGGAAACAGCAAAAGATATGCATTCTAAATATAAGGAAACCTCAGAAGGCGGTTTAGCCGTTGGAGTTTATTTAACAGATTGTTAGGTTCTGTTTTTCAAGCTTACTCAAGTTCCTAAAATTCACAGTTCTTCTATCGTGCTCTATCTTCAGCAATATGTACTTTTTCAATTTGCAGCCTTTGCGAGATAAATATCACTTGGTATAATACTTATTTTACTATTTTTACATTCTATCAAATATAAAGAACCTAAAAATGTCTACAGCAAAAAAAGAATACAAACGTATTACCGTTAAAACATTGGTTGATATGAAAACCAATGGTGAAAAAATATCAATGCTAACGGCTTACGATTATACTATGGCAAAAATTGTTGATGGAGCTGGAATTGACGTTATTCTTGTTGGAGATTCGGCCAGTAATGTAATGGCTGGACACGAAACCACATTGCCTATTACTTTAGACCAAATGATATATCATGCATCGTCAGTAATTAGAGCTATTGATAGATGTTTAGTGGTTGTAGATTTACCTTTTGGAAGTTACCAAAGCGATCCTAAAGAAGCACTTCGTTCGGCAATTCGAATTATGAAAGAAAGTGGTGCTCATTCAGTAAAAATGGAAGGCGGACGCGAAATAAAAGAATCTATAAAACGAATACTAAATGCTGGAATTCCTGTGATGGGACATTTAGGATTAACACCTCAATCTATATATAAGTTTGGCACGTATACGGTTAGAGCAAAAGAAGAGCAAGAAGCAGAAGATTTAATTGAAGATGCTAAAATGCTTGAAAAAATAGGCTGTTTCGCTATTGTGCTTGAAAAAATCCCTGCTAAACTTGCTAAACAAGTTGCTGAAAGCGTTAGCATTCCTATTATTGGAATTGGAGCTGGAAACGGTGTTGATGGTCAAGTTTTAGTGTTACATGATATGTTGGGAATGACACATGAATTCAATCCACGTTTTTTACGAAGATATATGAATTTATATGAAGACATGACTAGTGCTATTTCTCAATATGTTGATAATGTAAAAACACAGGATTTCCCTAATGATAATGAGCAGTATTAAGCTCACAGTCTCAGTATTCAGTCTTACTCAAACGCTTAAAAAATTTACGTCTTAACGTCTTTGGGAGACAAACAAAATTATAGAATTCGTGTCAGAAAAAATTCTTTCCAATAAATCAAATCTTAATGTGCTTTACGAAGACAATCACATCATCATCATCAACAAACGTGTTGGTGATATTGTTCAAGGAGACAAAACTGGAGACAAGCCATTAAGCGATGTCGTAAAAGCCTATATAAAAGATAAATACAATAAGCTAGGAAATGTGTATTTAGGCACTGTGCATCGATTAGACAGACCAACTTCTGGCCTCGTAATTTTTGCAAAAACAAGCAAAGTTTTACCGCGACTTAATAAATTATTTGTTTCAAAGAATATTAGTAAAACTTATTGGGCTGTTGTTAAAAACGAACCACAAAAAGCTGAAGACACACTCATTAATTGGCTAAAAAAAAATCCTAAGAATAATAAATCTTATGCTTATAATAAAGAAGTAGCCGATAGTAAAAAGGCGGTTCTTCATTATAAAACAATAAAGAAACTCGATAACTATTTTTTATTAGAAATCAATTTAGAAACTGGAAGACATCATCAAATACGAAGTCAGTTATCAACTATGGGCTGCCCCATTAAAGGCGATTTAAAATACGGATTTGACAGAAGTAATAAAGATGCTGGTATCCATCTGCATGCTAGAGAGATTCAATTTATTCATCCTGTTTCTAAAAAAACAATTCATATAACTGCTCCACTACCTAAAGATTCGGTTTGGAAGGCTTGCTTAGCTTAATTTAGTATCTTTATAAAAAACGACATTGAATACTATTCCTAATATAATTTCTGCTCAAAAAGCCTTTTTTAAAGCACAAAAAACTAAAGGCATTTCTTTAAGAATAAATTTGCTTAAAAAACTAAAACAAGAAATTATAGCGCGTGAGCAAGATATTTTTGGTGCTATATATAAAGATTTTAAAAAGTCCTCGTTTGAAGCTTTTTTAAGTGAAAATGGATTAGTAATAACTGAAATTAATTTAGCAATAAAAAATCTTAAAACATGGAGTAAACCAGAACGGGTAAAATCGTCTTTGTTATTATTTCCATCCAAAGATTATATTTATAAATCCCCCTACGGCACCGTACTTATTATTGGCCCTTGGAATTACCCGTTTCAACTCGCTATAAACCCTTTAATAATGGCAATTGCCGCAGGTAACACCGTAGTTTTAAAACCTAGTGAGCTCACACCAAATACATCACAACTGATAGCAGATATTGTGAAAAACATATTTCCAGAAGAGATGGCCACAGTTATTCAAGGCGGTATCCCTGTTTCTACCGAACTTTTAAAACAGCATTGGGATTATATTTTTTTTACTGGAAGTGTATCTGTTGGAAAAATTGTGGCTAAAGCTGCAGCAAAACATTTAACACCTGTAACTTTAGAATTAGGTGGCAAATCACCTTGTATTATAGATGACACCATAAATTTAAAGCTTACGGCTAAACGTTTGGTTTGGGGTAAATTCTTTAATGGCGGACAAACCTGTATTGCTCCAGACTACTTAATTGTAAAAGCTTCAATAAAAAATGATTTGATAAATAATTTGAAGCATGAAATAACTAAAGCTTATGGTGATGTTAAAAATTCTGAGGATTATCCTAGGATAATTAATCATAAAAACTTTTTAAGATTAACCAACCTTCTAAATGATGTAAATATTGCACACGGTGGTGACTTTGATGAAAAAGAATTATACATAGCGCCAACGCTTATTGATGAGCCAGATTTAGACAGCGATGTGATGAAAGGTGAAATTTTCGGACCAATTTTACCTATTCTTTCTTATAAAACTGAAAGCGATATTGAATCAATAATATGGCATTTTGAAAAACCGTTGTCGCTTTATGTGTTTTCAAAAAATAAATTTTTTATTAAGAATATTATTGAAAAATTTAATTTTGGCGGTGGGGTAATTAACGACACTTTAATTCATTACGGCAACTCTAGTTTACCGTTTGGAGGCATTGGATCTAGTGGTATTGGAGCTTCCCACGGCAAATTTGGTTTCGATACGTTTTCGCATAATAAAGCCATTATAAAACGAGGAAATTGGTTTGACCCACCTCTTAGATATGCGCCATACAGAGGCAAATTAAAACTATTGAAAATTCTTTTTAAATGGCTTTCGTAATTACTAAATTGGATAGCTTAAAGTTAATGTTACACCCTCGTTTGATTTTGAATACAAATCTAATTCAGCATTAATTAAGGCCGCTCTACTCTGCATATTTATTAAACCTGAACCTTTTTCAATAGTAGTTATATCAAAGCCTTTTCCGTCATCTGATGCAGTAATTATTAAAGTATTTGGTTTATACTCTAAAATGATTTTGAGGTTTTTAGCATCAGAATACTTAACCGAGTTTGATAAAAATTCTTGTAATATTCTAAAAATAATAATTTCGTGCTTTCTATTTCTAAAATCAACTTTATTTCCTTTAATTTTAAGCTGAGCAGAAGCAAACTTCATCCTTTTTAAACGATCTAATTCATTACTAATAGATTCTTCAAAACCGATGTTTAGCACTACCTCATTATTTAATGTTTTTGAGAGTGAACGAACTTCTTTCAAGCTTTCTTTAAGAGCTTCGGAAGTCTCTTTAAATTTATCCTTTACATCATCAGTAACTTGAGTTTTTAAAATACTTAACTGCATACTTGCAAAAGCCAATAATTGTCCTACATTATCGTGTAACTCCCAACCAATGTTTTTTAATGTTTGCTCTTGGCTTTCAGTTTGAGCCAATGCAATTTCTTCTTCAAAAGCTTGTTGCTGCTTAATCTTATCCATAAGCAACTTGTTTTTTCGCCTTTGAAAGACCACAAAAAACACAACAACTAAAGCCGTAATAATGATTAATACCATAATCATATATATTAGCAAATAGCGTTCAGAAGCTGTAGAAACAGGCTTAGTTTGGGTTAAAAATATATTTAAATAGTTATTCATTTTTAGAATCAGGTTTACAATAAATTAAAGCAAATGTAAAGGTTGAGTACATAAAAATATTTGCAAATAGATAGATTTGCCATTTTAAGAAAATAAAATTCCAATCATCATTTGAATGGTATATATCATAAAACACTAAAGGTGTAATAATTAACCACCAAATAAATATTGCAAAACTTATATAGAAATTTATAGACTTATAAAAGGTTAATATTTTATCGCTTTGTAAGACTTCAATAAAATAAAACACCGAGCATAAAAATATAATAATAGCACCTAGAATACTTATGATTGGGAAAAATGTATTAAAAAACTTACCCCAATTAAGAGCAATATAAATTACAGAAAAAAAGAAAAAAGCATAACCGCTTATCTTAATTATATTTTTAAACTGAACTGTTTTTAATATTTTTGAGTAATAAAATGCAAAAAAAAGTATAGCTCCAACTTTCCAATAAGATGTTGACCACCAATGGTTTGTTGCGAAAATCGTTTTTTTTAAAAAATTAAGAAACCCATTGTCAACATAATTTTTATACTGTCCAAAAAAATCACAAATCGTTAGATAAACTAAAAAGTAAATAAAATACTTTACTTCAGTATTTTTGTATAGTTTAAACAAAAACACACCCGTTAAAGCTGCCATGGCTTCAACAGAGTGTGTTAACAAACTGTAATTATTTAATAAAAATTCTTCCACTAATTATTTTGGATAGCCAGAACCTCCACCTGAACCTTCATTTAAAGGAGGGCATTCTGGACAATCACCATTATTTTGAAAACTAAAGTTAAACGGATTCATACTAGCGTTTGCCTTACCTTTCTTAACAGTTGGCACCAAAAACATAGTCGTTAAATTCTTTTTAGTTTGTCCTGCATTATCCCCATAAACGCCTAAATATACACGAATACCTGTCATGTCATATTTTAAGCTATCAGTTACATGCTTTGAGTAAGCTATGTAATTTTCAATATCGTTTAAAGACCACCAAGTAGAACGATCGTCTTTATTTCTTCCTTGTTTTTTAGCCGCAGAATCTACAGCAGCCTCTCTGTATTCTGTCCAGTTATCATTTAGCTTTTTAGCTTGCCCTGGTGCGATTACACCTCTTGGTTTAATAATTTCAACATCTACAACTCCTTCGCCTAAATCTCTTGGACAGAAATAATACGTTGCAAAAGCTCCTATAAGAAATCCTAAAACAATATAGCTTAATTTTTTCATGCGTTAGTTCTGTTTTAATTGTTTATAATAGCAGGTCTAAAATAGTAAAAAGATTTAATTAATGTAGGATTATAAATATCAAAATAAAAACTCATCGATAAATTAAGTAAGAAGCCTAAGTATGTTAACCATACCAAAATAGTTTGTAACAAAACTTATAGCCCTTAAAGTAAACAACCTCCGTTGAAAACGGAGGCTTTGATTTTCAGATTAGCCCCAAAGGTGCATTAGGCTCATTCATGATGTTCTTGATATTTAACATATCATTTTTTTAATAGCTTATTGTATAAATTACAACACGTTATCCATTATTTCTTGTACCACTTCTGGGTTAAGCAGTGTTGAAGTATCTCCTAAATTACTCGTTTCATTACATGCAATTTTACGTAAAATACGTCTCATTATCTTTCCAGATCTTGTTTTAGGTAAACCACTAGTAAATTGTATTTTATCTAGTTTTGCTATAGGGCCTATATGCTCGG
>NZ_CAXIBN010000094.1:0-12570 GCF_964021735.1 uncultured Wocania sp.
GGTAACACCCAAAAAATTACTTTGAAAGCTCTGTAAAATATTTATAAAATAAAGGAATGGTTTCAATACCTTTTAAATAGTTGAAAATTCCAAAATGCTCGTTGGGAGAGTGAATAGCGTCGCTATCTAGCCCAAAGCCCATTAAAATGGTTTTACTTTTAAGTTCTTGTTCAAATAGCGACACAATTGGAATACTACCGCCACTGCGTTGCGGGATTGGGGTTTTGCCAAAAGTGTCCTCGTAAGCTTTACTTGCTGCTTTATAGCCTATACTATTTATGGGTGTAACATAGCCTTGTCCGCCATGGTGTGGTTTTACTTTTACGGTAACTCCAGCTGGGGCAATACTTTCAAAATGGGTTTTAAACAGCTGTGTAATTTCCTTCCAGTCTTGATGTGGCACCAAGCGCATAGATATTTTGGCATAGGCTTTACTAGCTATAACGGTTTTTGCACCTTCTCCTGTGTAACCGCCCCAAATGCCGTTAACATCTAAAGTTGGACGAATGGAATTGCGTTCGTTTGTAGTGTATTCTGCTTCGCCATAAACCGCATTAATATCTAATGCTTTTTTGTAGTTTTCTAAACTAAAAGGAGCTTTTGCCATTTCCGCACGTTCTTCTTTTGAGAGTTCTTCTACTTTATCGTAAAACCCAGGAATGGTAATGTGATTGTTTTCGTCGTGCAGCGATGCAATCATTTTGGCTAAAACATTTATAGGGTTCGCAACAGCACCACCATATAAACCCGAGTGTAAATCGCGGTTAGGCCCAGTAACTTCAACTTCAACATAACTCAACCCGCGTAATCCGGTGGTTATTGAAGGCACATCGGGTGCAATCATTCCAGTATCAGAAATAAGAATAACATCGTTTTTTAACTTGTCTTGATTGTTTTTTACAAATATGGACAAGTTTGAACTTCCTACTTCTTCTTCGCCTTCTATCATAAATTTTACATTGCATGGGAGTTGATTGGTACTCGTCATAAATTCCAAAGCTTTTACATGCATGTACATTTGCCCTTTATCGTCGCAAGCGCCTCGAGCAAAAATAGCACCTTCTGGATGTTTTTCTGTTTTTTTAATAACAGGCTCAAATGGTGGTGAATGCCATAAATCTAACGGATCTGGTGGTTGTACATCATAATGCCCATAAACTAGAACGGTTGGAAGGTTTTTATCTATTATTTTTTCTCCATAAACAATAGGGTAGCCATCGGTTTTGCAAATCTCAACATGGTCGCAGCCCGCTTTTTCCAAGCTAATTTTAATCTCATCAGCAGTTTTTAAAACATCATTTTTATAAACTGAGTCAGCACTTATAGATGGGATTTTTAATAGCTCAATGAGTTCGTTTAAAAAGCGTTGTTTGTGTTCTTTAATGTATGATTTAACGTTGTTCATGGTGAATTTATAAAGTTGTTACCAAAAGTATAAAAAAAGAATGTTTTTAGTGATAAAGAAGTTTGCAATTTAAAAATGTTGTTTATATTTGCAGTCCTTTAGCGGGCGTGGTGGAATTGGTAGACACGCTAGACTTAGGATCTAGTGCCGCGAGGTGTGGGAGTTCGAGTCTCCCCGCCCGCACAAAAAGTCGAAGAGAAATCTTCGGCTTTTTTAGTTTAAAACTGCGTCCATTTTTTTAGGTACAGCATAGGTTGTTTGGATAGAGTGGTTCACTTTATCCGTTTTTTGTAAACCCTATTTTTGATTTGCTAAAGACTTTTCTGTATTGCTACAAATACAGCACAAATGTTCAACGATTTTATTTATGCCTCTTATAGGCTAACAATCGTAATGCATTAATAACTACAATTAAGGTTGAACCTTCGTGAATAGCTACGGCAATTCCTATACTAGCCCATCCCATAATGGTAGATGGTATAAGTAGGGCTACAATTCCAAGACTTATCCATAAATTTTGTCTTATTATGGATTTGGCGCTTCTACTTAAACCAATGGCAAAAGGCAGAACCTCCAATTTATCTGCCATTAATGCGATATCAGCAGTTTCCAATGCCACATCACTACCAGCAGCTCCCATAGCAATGCCTACGGTACTGTTTGCCATGGCAGGTGCGTCGTTTACTCCGTCACCAATCATCGCTATCCTCTTTTCTTGCAAAGCCAGTTGCTTTATAGCCTCAACCTTTTCTTCTGGGAGTAAACTTCCCCTAGCTTCAGTCAACCCTATTTCTTGGGCTACGGCATCAGCTACTTTTTGGTTGTCGCCTGTAAGCATAATCATTTTTTTGATGCCTATTTTCTTTAGTTGTACTAAGGTTTCTTTTGCTTTTTCTCTAGGCGTATCCATTAGCCCCAATATGCCTATGAATTCATTTCCAAGTTTTATCAACATTGTTGTCTTTCCTTCTCCCTCCAATGAATGTACTTTTTCAGCCACTTCTTTCGGAACACCATTGTCTATATCATCAAACAGCTCTAGATTACCAATGTAAACGAGTTTGCCTTGATATTCTGCTTTGATGCCTTTCCCTTGTATAGCTTCTGTATTACTCGCATTGGGGATATTTACATCTGGGAATAATTTCGTTTTCCCATCTCTAACTACTGCTTTGGCTAATGGGTGGTCGCTCAACTCCTCAACGGCAATAGCTACTTTTAGTAAGTCTTCTTTTTTGGTACCGTCAAAACCAATGGTATCGGTCAATTTTGGTTTCCCTTCGGTAAGAGTCCCCGTTTTATCAAATGCCAAGGCAGTTAAAGAGCCTAAATCTTCCAACGGACGCCCTCCTTTTATCAGAACCCCTCCACGGGCTGCCCTGGCCACCCCACTTAGTACTGCCGATGGTGTTGAAATGGCTAATGCACAAGGGCTTGCTGCTACTAAGACCGCTAAAGAGCGATATAGACTTTCGTTCCAAGTTTCATCAATGACTAGAAAGGCAAAATTGAGTAGGATGACCAACAGGATAACCGAAGGCACAAAGATTTTTTCGAATTTGTCGGTCAACAATTGCGTAGGCGACTTTTGCTCTTGTGCATTTTGAACCATGGTTACCAATCTGCTTAAGGTAGAGTCCTGTGCTTCTTTAATAACTTTTACTTCTAAAACATTGTTTCCATTTATGGTTCCTGAAAACACTCGGCTTTCTTCGGGGATATTGTTATGGTTCTCATAATTTGTGTCAAAGTTTTCTATGGCCTTTTTATCTACAGGAACGCTCTCTCCCGTAATAGGTGCCTGATTTATGCTACTTGATCCACTAACAATAATACCATCTGCTGAAATTTTACTGTTAGGACGAATAACAATGACATCCCCAATTTTTAAGGTCTCGATGGCTACTTCTTCAGTTTTCTTTCCTTTTTTCAACAATGCGGTTTTAGGGGCTAAATCGGTAAGGGCCGCAATGGATTTTTTTGCTTTTCCCATAGCATAATTTTCTAGGGCATGGCCCAAACTAAAAAGAAACAGTAACAAAGCACCTTCTGCCCATTCTCCCAAATAAGCTGCTCCTGCCGCTGCTACGAGCATTAAAAAATCAATTTCAAACTCACCTTTTGAGATTTTTGTAATGGCTTCTTTTAAGGTAAAATACCCTCCAAAAAAATAAGCTGAAATATATAATCCAAAAGGAATATTACTTGAAATACTTCCATATTTTTCCAGTAAATATCCTGTGATTAAACAAATACCACTTAAAATTGCAAAATAGAGCTCCGTGTTTTTTCCAAAAATACCACCATGGTCATGATGATGCCCTTCTTCTTTATGGTGTTTTTTGTTTTTGTTTATCATACTTTTATTTTTAATTCATATTGCATTTTTCACAAATGCCTTTTACAATAAGATTCATGTCTTCTGCTTTATAACCTTTCGGAAGATTGATTTGCGGAATTTTATAATCCGTCAAACAAACCGTTTCTTGACATGTGTTGCATCTAAAATGTAGGTGCAGGTCATTATTTTCCTTAGATGTAAATTGGTCTTTGCAAATAGCATATTTTATAATACCTGTGCCATCTTCTATAGCGTGTACAATACCTTTGTCTTCAAATGTTTTTATAGTGCGGTATAAGGTGCTTCGCTCTGAGGTGTCAAAGTTTTTTTCCAGTTCGCCCAAGCTTATGGCATTCTCTTTTTTTTCTAATAACTGATATACTAATAGCCGCATTGCTGTGGGACGAATCTCTTTATTTTCAAGTATTATTGCTATTTCTTCCATTTTATTAGTTGTTATCCGTAATGATTTTTTGAAATGGGTCTGCTGTTTATTTCTCTATGGAAAGCTATCGAACAGACCCTAACCAAACAATCAAAATCAATCTTTATATTTTATTAATGACTATGTGATGTTTCGCCTTTTTGCATTTCCGATATCAGGTAGTAAGCATTGTTGAATACTACCTGCGTGTTTTCCAAAAGAGGTTCCAGTAGCTTTATTTCCACCCAGCCATCTTCGGTTATTCCTGTGCGGACTTCAATCGGTTTTAACTCCCATTCAAGTTCTCCGTCTTCTAAATGTTTTTGAGCTGTAAAAATGAACGGCTTTCCGCCTTCTTCTATAATGGCGTCTTCTGGTAAGGCCATCACTGGTGCCTCACCAGTCCTTATTTTTCCATTGATGTACATTCCGGGGATAAGGAAATCTTCTTTTTTATCGATTTCGGCATGTATGTGTACGGCCTTTGGGTTTTGCTCAAATTGCTTTCCTACGGAATAGATCTCACCTGTAAGGTTGCTATTGGGCACCGATTCTAATGTGAAAGAAATTTTTTGCCCCTTTTTAACTTTATGGATGTCCTCTTCAAAGACCATCAAATCCGCATGAATATGCTCATTATCCACAATTGCAAACATAGGAGTCTGGGGTGCTACATATTGCCCCATTTGAACTTTTACTTTCTCTATATAACCTGCAATAGGGCTTGTTACAGGAACATATTCGTAAATTTCACCGTTCCTTATTTTTGAGGGACTTATATTCAATTGTCGTAACTGCGATTCATAGCCTTTTACCTCTGCTTTAATCGATAGATAATCTGCTTCTGTTTGCTGAAACGTCTTCCCTGAACCAACCTTTTCTTCATATAATCGTTTTTGGCGTTCGTATTCTTTTTCCAAAAACTGCATCTTATTAAAGGTTTTAATATAATTGGTTTGGATTTGGGACAGGTCGGGGTGGGAAAGGTATGCTAAGGTCTGTCCTTTACGCACTTTATCACCTTCTATGACTTTAATGCCACTTACGTTACCGCCCAAAATGGCAGTTACTGTAGCTTCATATTGAGGTGGGACCTCCAATTGTCCGTTAGCTTTAACCACACCTGAAAGCGATTTTGTTGGTAAAGGGCCAACTTTAATGCCTAAGCTATTGAATTTTAATTCGGATAAATGCACTGCTTCACCTTCTTCTCCAGAACCTTCTTCGCTTTCTTCATGTTCTTCTCCTTCTTTATGGTCATGGGCTTCTTCTGTGTTGGAAAGCTTCTGGTCTTCGTTTTGCTTAACCTCTTCCTTGCACCCCATAAAAAGGGCTAACACAAGAGTTAACATTAAAATCTTTATTATTTGTGTTTTCATATGTTAATATTTATTGATTTTTAATGGTCACATGTAACATCCAAATTATCATTACCGTTATTCGTTAAAACATTAGTCATGGATGTTTCATCTTATTGTTTATCTTAAGTTTTATTTAGAATTTTTTAGGTAATATTCGAGTTGGTAACGACTGTCCAAGTAGCTGTTGAAAGCTTCCCAAGCACTTATTTCAATACGGATAACATCTCGGATATTCTGTAAGAAAGCCACGTAGTTGATGGCTCCTTCCTTAAAGGCCAATATGGTGCCTCTTTGCTGTTCTTTGGCCAATGGTAGTGCTTTGTTTTTATAATAATCCCACGAAGTTTTCCATTTTATAAAATCTTCCCGCATATTTTCATAGGCTGTTTTTACTTTTAGCTTTTCGGTATAAAAATTCTCTTCTGCTATTTTTTTGTCAATTTTTGCCTTTTGCGCTCTTCCTAAATTGGCACCGAAAAACAATGGAATTTGTACCCCTACTTGATATTGATAAAATCCTGATTGCCCATTAATTTGTTGCCTGCCGTATTGTGACTGAAACTTTGGCAAAAATTCAGATTTTTGTACCCTGGTAAATGCCTTAGCTACATTTATTTGCTGCTTTGAAGCTTGAAGTAGCGGATGGTTTTCCAAGGATGTTGCCCTATAATCAAACGGAGCTTCTAAAGATTCCAATGAAGAATTTGGTACACTGTAGAACGTATCACTGGCAAACCATTGGTTTAACTGTTGCAATGCTTTGTTGTATTCCCTAAAAGCCTGTTCTTTTTGAATTTTGACCTCATTGGCTTGATTGGATGTTGCCAAATATTCTAGATTCGAAGAGGCTTCGGTTTCATACCTTATTCTGGCCGCTCTCTCAATATCTTGAAAAACGGAATCCATTTGTTTATATACTAAATATGTTTTTCGTTTTGTATATACATTTGCCCAAGACCTACTTACCTCGCGTTCCACTTCTAGGGCGGTTAAGTTTACAAGATTTTCTGCTAAATGGATACGTTCCTTTTGCAACTTTAATTTGGGAACAATTCCAAACACATTGATGTCCTGCTGTTGCACTCCAATGGTGTTGAATGTGCCTTTATCTCCATTGCCTACTTCTTCCTTTCCTGTAAATATTTGGGTATTTCCAAAATCAAAGGCTGTTTTTCGCATCGCTTTTTCGCCTTCAATTCCAAGTTTTGCGGCTTTTAAACTTGGGTAATTGGCAAAGGCCATTTCCTTGGCTTTTTCTAGGCTTATTGTTGGCAGACTATCCTGTAGGATTATTTTGTTTTCCAATATAATTTCTTGACCAGAAACAGGAATAGTGAAACTCAATACACATCCTATGATTAAAACGGTAGTTATAGTACTTGGTTTTAATGACGAAAGCTTCTTTTTACCTTTGTTTTCTCCTCTTTTTTCAATGAATGTATATAAAATTGGAAGTACAATTAATGTTAGTAAAGTAGCCGTTAACATCCCTCCAATAACCACGGTTGCCAATGGTCGTTGTACTTCGGCACCGGCCGATGATGAAAATGCCATAGGCATAAAACCTAAAATATCTGTAGTTGCTGTTAACATAATTGGTCGTATTCTTTCTTTGGTTCCTGTTAATATTCTTTCTCGTATGCTTGTTACACCTTCTTCTTTTAAGGAGTTAAATCGGTTTATAAGTACTAACCCGTTGAGTACGGCAACTCCAAATAGCACTATAAAACCTACGCCTGCCGAAATACTGAATGGCATATCCCTTAACCACAGGGCAAATATGCCGCCAATAGCTGCCAATGGGATAGCGATGTATATCATTATGGATTGTGAAAAAGATTTTAGGGCAAAATATAAGAGTACAAAGATTAAAAACAGTGCTATCGGTACAACAATGGTTAGCCGGTTTTTAGCACGTACGAGATTTTCAAATTCCCCTCCATAAGTAATATAATAGCCTGGTGGAAGGTTTAATTCCGCATCTAGCTTCTGTTGAATATCGGTTACTACAGATTCCACATCACGCCCTCTTGCATTTATTCCTACGTAAGTCCTGCGAAATGTATTGTCACGAGATATTTGCATAGGTCCTGGTACATAACTTATGTCTGCTACTTCTTTGATGGGAACTTGGGTGCCATCGGGCAAATCAACATATAAAGCACGTAAATCTTCGATACTTTTGCGGTGTTCTTCATCAAATCGGATAACCATATCAAAGCGTTTTTCTCCTTCAAAAATAACACCTGCATTGCCACCAGCGAATGCCGCACTTATATAATCGTTTACTTTCTCTATGTCGAGCCCGTATTGTGCCATCTTTTTTCGTTTGAATTTTACGGTCATTTGTGGTAGACCTGATGTGCGTTCTGCGTTTACATCCCCAACACCTGGAACGGTTTGGATAATGGCTGCCATTTCCTCGGCTTTTTGGGAAAGTACTTCTAAATCTTCACCATATAGTTTTACAGCAACATCTTCCCGAACGCCTGTTAGCAATTCGTTAAAACGCAATTCTACAGGTTGGCTAAACACCAAGTTTACACCTGTAAGTTCACTATCTAGTTTATCCTTGATTTTATCTATTAATTCTTCTTTTGAACTTGCAGACGTCCATTTGCTCATATCTTTTTCCAGGATGATGAACATATCGGCAATATCCATAGGCATAGGATCGGTAGGAATATCGGCTACCCCAATTCTCGCCACAGCTGTTTTTACTTCAGGAAAGTTATCAATGAGTATACTCTCTATTTTGTTTGATACATCAATAGCTTCTGTTAACCCTGTTCCCGGTCGTAATAAGGCTTGCATGGCAAGGTCCCCTTCATCCAATTGAGGGACAAATTCGCCTCCCATTCTTGAAAATATAAACCCTGAAACGATAAGTAAAGCCACAGCAGCCCCAACAACTAGGGTCTTTGCTTTTAACGCACCCTTTAAAAGTGGCAAATAGGCTTTTTGGATGCTTCCTATAATTTTATCACTGATGCTTTCCAACCAGCTTTCAAATTTACCAAACCAATTATTTTTGTTTTTAACAGGTTTCATAAATAAAGCAGACATCATTGGGACGTAAGTTAAGCAGAGGAAAATAGCTCCAATCATGGCAAATCCAAAGGTGAATGCCATTGGACGGAACATCTTTCCTTCAATACCTGTTAAGAAAAGAATAGGCGCAAATACGATTAGAATGATAATTTGCCCAAAAAAAGCTGATCCCATCATAGTGCTTCCTGCATCATAAGCGACCTTATCCATAACCTCTTGATTGAATTTGAGTTTGCCAGAACGTATCCGTTTTTGAATTTCATAAACCGTTCCTTCTATAATAATTACAGCACCATCTATAATAATTCCAAAATCAATAGCTCCTAAGCTCATTAAATTTGCCCAAACTCCAAATTGTTTCATTAAAATAAAGGCAAAAAGTAATGACAGTGGTATTGTTGTAGCTGTAATTAATCCGCCTCTTAAACTCCCTAGCAAAAAGACCAATGCAAAAATGACGATAAGAGCACCTTCTAAGAGGTTTTGGGTTACAGTACTAGTGGTTCTTTCTATTAAATTACTTCTATCTAAAAACGGTTTAATTTCTAATCCTTCGGGTAGTGATTTTTCAACGTTTTGCATTCGTTCTTGTACATTGGCAATAACTTTGTTAGGATTTGCTCCTTTCATCATTAATACCATTCCACCTACGGCTTCACGACCATCCTGGGTAAAGGCTCCATAACGAACCTGGCTTCCAAATTGAACTTTTTCCGTAGCATCTCCTATGGTAATTGGTAGGCCATTTTCATTCCTGATAGAAATAGCCTTGATATCCTCCAAAGACCTTATTAGTCCTTCGCCTCGGATGAAGTTTGCCATTTTGTTTTTTTCGATATAAGCACCTCCTGTATTGACATTGTTTTTTTCTAAAGCGGCAAATACTTCAGAAATGGAAATGCCCATAGCATTTAGTTTTTCGGGATTTATCGCTATTTCGTATTGTTTTATATTGCCTCCAAAAGAGTTGACTTCCACAACGCCATCCAACAGGGTCATTTGGCGTTTTACGATCCAATCTTGGATAGTACGTAAATCGGTAGGGGAGTATTTATCTTCAAAGCCTTCTTTTGGCTTTATAGTATATTGGTATATTTCCCCTAATCCGGTGGTAATTGGTCCCATAGAAGGACTCCCGAATTTTTCAGGGATCTTTTCCCTGACCTCGTTCAGTTTTTCCTGTACCAATTGTCGGGGTTTGTAAATGCCCATATCATCATTGAACACAATGGTTACCACTGAAAGCCCAAAACGGGAAACAGACCGAATTTCTGTTACATTTGGTAAATTACCCATTGCTAATTCTACTGGGTAGGTTACAAATTGTTCAATATCTTCGGTTGCGAGGTTTTCAGATACTGTAATAACTTGTACTTGATTGTTTGTGATATCTGGCACCGACCCCAGATTTACGGTGGACATGGACCAAATACCGGTTACGATAAGCGCCAATGTTAGAAGCCCAATAATAAATTTATTATTAATGGAGAATGAAATGATTTTATTGATCATTATGAAAAAAAATTTAATTCAGTTAAACTTTTCGATGGAAACTACATATAGCAAAATCAACGAAATGAAAATGTTGACCTATCGCGGGATAGGTCTGGATATAACTATCCTATAAACTGAATTAAACTTGCGGTGGTTGTAGTAGGGAGTGGGTATATTCTTTACCTACGTTATCGAAATGAATAATGGGTTCGATAGAAAACCCCATAACTATTGGCTCGAAATCTGGGAGTCCAAAATCTATAGTATGGACGTGACAGCAATGACAGGTGCAGAATGGACTGCATAAGTCTGAAGTACCATTTTCGGAATGATCTGTGTGACCATGCATAACAGTTTCCGTTTGACTTTCATTAGCAGGGAAATTTGCATCACTACAGGGTAGCCCGTTAAGTGCTAGAAGATAAAATGTTAATATGAGTGTTGCTATTTTCACAATACAAATATACAAAATTAGCAATGCATAGGTTATGCAAAGATTTTTTTACTTTATTCTATTACTTGTTTAACCTCACCACAGGTTAGCATTGCATCACCAAAATATGGGTTTGATACTTTTTCTTCTTTGCTCAACCAATAAGCACCTTTGTTATTATCTGCCATTGGACAAAATTGATTGTAAACCTTTTCGTTAACTCCAAATAACTGTATTGCACTACCCAAATGAGATGATAAATGTTTAAAATGATTTCTCTGTTTTTTTATATCCGAGGCTTCTACGATAGATTTAGTTGAAGATTTTAGTTCTTTCTCTAACTTCATCCAATGATTATGAGCATTGTTGTCTCTCAATAATTTCATATCTATCAGATTCAATTTATTGAGTAGTTTCTTTGCATCATCAGCTACTTTTTTTGAATCATCTTTTACCAATGCATCTTTTATATCTAAATAATTATTAAAAACAGTTTTTAATTGATTTTGAAAATCCACGGGAACTTTTATTCTCTCATTCATTTCAGAGTGATTACTATCGCTACTTGAAGTTGTTTCTTGCATCCCCAAATGTCCTTCGTGTCCGGTCATTACTTTTTCACCTTTCTTATTCATCATTGATTTTTTACCCTGCAATTGCGCAGCTGCATCTATTGTGAAAGTTCCATTAGTAACTATTTCATCTCCATTTTCTAATCCACTTAAAACTTCGTAATTTTCTCCTATAGTATTGCCTAATTTTACTTCTTGCATTTCAAAAACAGGCTCATCTGGACTAGTTTTTATATATACTACTGAGCGTTCTCCTGTCCATAAAATCGCTGTGGACGGAATGCTTAATACTTGTTCTTTATTTGAAGAAACACCCTTAATTTCACCTTCAACAAACATTCCTGGCTTAAGGGCATTATTTGTGTTATTTAAAACAACTCTTAATTTCACGGTTCTTGTTCGTGTATCTAATACAGGGTCTATGAATGAAACTTTACCTTTGAATTCCTTATCAGGATAAGCATTGGTTATGATTGACACGTCTTGTCCTTTTTTGAATAAATCAATCTGATTTTCGTAAACATCGAAATTTGCCCAAACCGTGTTTAGCTTTGCAATTTTCAATAGTGGTTGTCCTTGCTTTATGTAATCACCTTGTTCTACTAATTTTTCTGAAACCGTACCCGAAACTGTAGCATATACAGGAAAGTTTTCCAACACTTTACCAGAAGTTTCAATTTTATTGATTTGATTTTCTGATAGTTTCCAAAGTTTCAATTTGTTTCTTACTGCCTTGTACAAAGTGGGTTGAGATTCTTTTAAGGAAGCAGCCGTAATTAATTCTTGTTGAGCCGCATATAATTCAGGCGAATAAATAGTGGCTAGTAACTGTCCTTTACGAATTTCTTCTCCAGTAAAACTCACGTTCAATTGTTCAATTCTTCCAGAAAAATAACTTACTTGCACAGCGTTGGATTCTTCATTTTCAACAATTTTTCCCGATAATTTTATAGCATTACCGTTCACTTTACCATTGCCAACTATGGATGTTTGCACATTGGCTAAAGCCATTGCATTTTCAGTTAACTTGAATTGGTCGGCTAATAAGCCATCTGCACCGCTCTCTGCAGGAATTAAATCCATCCCACAAATAGGACAATCGCCTGGTTCTGGTCGCATAATCTGTGGGTGCATCGAACACGTCCACATTTGATTGACTTCTACTACTTCATTATGATTATGCTCTGTTTCTTTGTTTGATGAATTACCAAAAATTATCCATCCCAATAGTAGTCCTATCACTAATATTCCTATATAAATTGCATATTTCTTCATTTCTTTATTTTTTTCGTTTTAATAATTTTTTAATTGAAGGCGATGATGTATACCACAGTAAAAATCCACTTAATACAGTAATTAATCCCAATAGTGAAAAGGTTCTTAAAACAACTGTATTAAAGTTGTCTCGACCTTCATAATCCATTGTATGGGTCATCCATAAAAAGTCAAACCAGCGCCAACTTCGATGTCTTACAGTTTGAAATTTTCC